>JAFGBG010000093.1 GCA_016933295.1 Sedimentisphaerales bacterium
GAATTTGCGCACGAAAAAAGTTTATTGTTCACAGGTTTTGCACATCATAATTCTGTTTTGTGGAAAAGATGTGGATTGGTTTTGTGTCGAGTACGGATAAGGTACCTGTTAAATTCATGTAAAAACTATTAACGTCGCTGAATTATTGCCGCATAGCCGCCGTCACAATCGAAACCTTCCGCCGACGGCAGAATAAGCCGCTCTTTTTCAAGTTCATACTCCGGATGTTGTCGAAGGAAATTTTTTACAACATCATTATTTTCCTGCCTTTGTATGCTGCACGTGCTATAGCAGATTTTTCCCTGCGGCTTTAATAATTCTACCGCCTTTTCCAGAAGCTCGGTTTGTGTTTTTGCCAGTTCGGCAATTGTCTCCGGGCGGATACGATAGCGAGCTTCTATTCGCTTTGCTAAAACGCCGGTATTCGAGCACGGCACATCCAGCAGGATACAATCAAACGCGATATCCGGCAGCCGATTATAAGAGACAATCTCAACGCTTTTGATACCGAGTCGATTGATATTTTCCTCGACCTTTTTGAGCCGCTCTGCGTCAATATCGGTCGCAATAATTCTCGCCGAATCGCTGGTAACTTCCGCTAATTGCGTCGTTTTGACACCCGGAGCAGCACACAAATCGAGTATCGTCCAGTCCGGCTGCGGCGATAAAAGCCCAACCGTCCGCGAAGCCGTCAAATCCTGAACTATAAAAAAGCCTTCATCAAAGCCAGGCAATTGTGTAACAGTCTTAGGGCTTTTAATTCGCATAACCGCAACATCGGGAACTTTTTCCGATTCGATATGATCTTTCTCGAACAACTGCATGAGTTGTTCTGTCGTTATTTTCAAAGGATTCGGTCTTATATAAATCCCCGGCCGGCGATTTTGTGCCTGGCAAATCTCTCTGGCGGATTCAGCACCGAATTCAGTCAACCAGTCGTTGACAAGCCACTGCGGCAGCGAAAAAACAGTACTCAAATATTCCGCCGTTTCGTTTTCGCAATCCGGCAAAAAATCGGCATCGAATTCGCAGCCGGTTTCGATTGATTGCGGCAATGTTCGTCTGGAATTCGCTTGCGAAAGGGAAATTTGACGGCCTGATATATGTTTTATAATCCGCCTCAGTAATGCGTTTATAAAACCGGCTTGCCTGGTCCCGGCAATGCCTTTTGTATTTTCTACTGCATCATTGACGATTGAATAATCCGCAGTCGTCGGTGAATATACAAGCTCATAACAGGCAACTCGAATGATATTTAAGAGTTTCTTTTGGATTCTCGGAATCGGGCAGCCGGCGAATTTATTTATTGCCGCATCGATAGCGAAACGATTTCGTATCGTGCCGAAAACAAGGTCCGTAGCACGCTGTCTCTGCTGAGTCCGGTCCAGCAGTTTATTTAGAATCTCCGCGGCGTAGTTTCGTTCCGGTTTAAACCGGTTCAATACTTGTGCTGCAACGTACCTTGCATTTGTATCTTTTAATTCGGACATGTTATCTGATGAATTCGGTTCTATTTTTTACCAAGGACAGTTAGAGCTGTTTTGACATTTCCAAAAGGCGCGCTGACAGCAAAACCATCGACGTAGTCTCCGAGCTTTTGAACCATCTCCTGTGCGATTTCTATGCCGATGCTTCTGCCCTGCTCTTTGGTTTTAGCCGCATACATTCGTTCAAGCAGCTTCTCGGGAACAACGACACCCGGAACCTCGTTGGCCATAAATTCGGCGTTTTTATAACTCGTGAAAGGCCAGATTCCGGCAATAATCGGAATCCTGAACGATTCTATCATCTCGAGAAAATTCAGCAGCATATCGACATCGAATACCGGCTGAGTAATAGCGTATTCGGCGCCTGCGGCAACTTTTCGCCGAAACCTTTCGACTTCCCTGTCCAGTTCGGTTGCTACCGGATTAGCGCCGACGCCTATCGTCAAGGCAAGCTGAGAAGATAAATCATTGCCGGCAATATCATAACCGCGATTTAGATTCTTAATTACCGAAGTCAGGGCAATCGAATCCATATCGAATACGCCCGTTGCGTCAGGATATTGGCCAAGCTTCGGCGGATCGCCTGTGATAACAAGAATATTTCGCAAATCCATGACATGCGCCCCAAGCAAATCGGCCTGCATCCCAATCAGATTCCTGTCACGACAGCAAAAATGCAGAATAGTCTCTATCTTGCAATACTGCTGGATTTTTACACACGTGGCCATCGGCGAGAGTCTCGAACTCGCTCTCGGACCGTCGGGGATGTTAACGGCGTCTATTCGACTTTCAGCACATATTTGCGCTTTTTCGAGTGTCTTGTTTATATCGATACCCAAAGGCGAGGTTATCTCAATCGAAAAAACTTTTTGCCTTTGTGCTATCTTCTTACCGATTTTAGATTTCTCGGACAGAGGTATTTCTTCCCGCTGTGGTTTACCTGCAGGCGGTTCGGATATAACAACTACCGGCCTTTCTTTCGATTTTATCGATGCCTTATCAAGTGGTCGAACCACCCGGACGATTTCCCTGATATGCTCGGGGGTTGTCCCGCAGCATCCGCCTATAATTCTGGCCCCTTTTTCAAAAAATCTCTTTGCGTATTCGGCCATATATTCCGGCGTGGACATATAAAGCGTGCGGCCGTCAAACTGCCGGGGCAGACCGGCGTTGGGCTGAACAGAGATTGGCTTATCGGTAATCTTTCTAATAAGCTCAAGGCCTGTAAGCATATCCGAAGGCCCGACGGAGCAATTCAGGCCGACCGCCGAAACATTCATGCCGCAAATAGGTTTGATAGCCGAAGTGACAGTATCCCTGAAAATCGTTTCGTCAACGCTATCGACCGTCATCTGCGCTACGATGGCAATATCGTATTTATCAAGAATCGTTTCGATTGCGGCGGAAATTTCCCACGTATTTCGGAAAGTTTCGAGAATTATAAAATCCACACCGGCCCGAATCAAAGCATCGGCCTGCTCGGAAAAAAACTTCCGATCCTCATCGGATTCGTCGCCTTCGTACTGTGATAACTGCCGCCCTATAGGACCGACCGAACCAGCAACCATAACATCCGAGCCTACACAGTCACGCGCGATTTCGACCGCTGTCTTATTAATCTGCTCGACTTTATCCTGCAATCCGAACTTTGCGAGCTTGAAACTATTAGCCCCGAAGGTATTTGTCTCGATAAAATCCGCTCCAGCATCTACATATGCCTTGTGGATTTTTTTTACAAGCTCCGGCTTGCCGAGATTCACCTCATCGAAGCAACTGTTGAGAAAAATGCCGTGCTGATACAGCATCGTCCCCATAGCTCCGTCCGCCAGGAGCACTTTTTGCGCGAGTATTTCGTTGAATTCTTTTGTGCTTATCATAATTCGATTCTTTTACACCGGCGAAAACTTATTCCGGCTATTATACATCGTCAAAACAATTCTCGGCGTTTTTATAAAGTATCTGCCGAATGATAGTGCAAATATTTCGGATTTCCCACTGGGCCTTCATTGACAGGCGGGTTTTGAGAATGTGCCGCCATTCACGGAAATTCGCTGAGACTACTATTTCGCTCATGCAGGCATTCGGCAAAACGTAACGGGCATCCTCCTTTTTCAAACCCCTATCCCGCCATTTGGAATACATCTGCTGGATTGTGTTCATATCATTTCGATAATCATCGATGTATTCCTGCTGAATCGTTTCAGGAATCACGTATTCGAAATGCTCCTCGTTGACATATCTTTGAGACTGCTGCGATATGGCCATCAGGCGGTGACGAACGAGCTGGTGCGTCATTGCCCGCGAGCAATTTTTTATCCGGAACGTCGCATAAGCGTGCTCAAGGGGAGACTCGTGGCCGAGCTTTATGAGCCTGCGGATAAAACCCTTTTCCGAATCTTCGCCGATTTTATCAAAGCTCAAATAACATGTTCTCGCCGCTTCTTCGATTACTTTTTCCGCTTTCGGCGTAATTGCTATCAATTCAATTTCGCATTTCTTTGTGTCTTGTGCAACTGCCATAATTTATCCGATAATAATTCAATGTTATAATAATATACTCAAACTGACCGATTCGTACTGTCATACCCGCGGAAGCGGGTATCCATTGATAATATCACAATAATGGATTCCTGCCTTCGCAGGAATGACAACCTGTGATAACCAATTGTTACATATTTACTTACGACGGCATTATATTATAAATCGGTAAGTTTGAGTTAATTTATTCTTATTATCACTTTATCCAAGATCTTGTTCTCACGAATTAATACATATCCTTCAATCCCACATGAATTCGCCCAAGTAGTTTCATCCGATTTAAAGTGATAAAATTCATCACCATTTCTATATTTATTCAAGAATTCATAATAACCACTTCCCTCCTTAAGCTCGTAATTTAAGGGAAGCTCCGGATTCAGTTCTTTTAGTAATAAAATTAATTCCTTTTCAAGTTGCTCTTTAGTAAAAGGGCCTCTAATTTCATTTCCAGTTCCATCATAATTTTCATCAAACTTAATCCCATATTTTCTATCTTTATAGCTCTCAAGATTACGCACAAAATCTTCATACAAAATCTTGCTTATCTCATCATGTCTTGTAATTTCATTTTCTGCACTTGCTGTATTAGGATCTTCCTGTCGGCACGAACATAACAATATTAACGTAAGACATAAAATTACAATCCTCATTTTTTTCCTCCGCCTATTTTTTCGAATAAATCGCCGGGTTGTGTGCGCCGGCCGTTTATAAAACACCTGAAATCCATCAACGCCGAGCCGCTCGGCTTGATTCTCGTTACTTTCAGGGCATTTTCGCCGCAGATTATATTGAGGTTTTCATCGAGCGTCCCAGCGGGCAATCCTCCCGGATTGGGAGACTCGACAACCTCGGCCATTGCAATCGTCACCCGAGAGGATTTGTTTGTTTCTTTAGAGATATAATTCGCCGAAGCTCCCGGCCAGGGCCAGAAGCCGCGGATTTTTGCCGCAAGCACTTTTGCCGGTTCGGAAAAATCCAGAAAGCCTTCGGACTTGCCGAGTTTCGGGGCTAAAGTCGCTTTAGAATGGTCCTGTTCGGTATAGATGGCCGTTCCTGCGGCGATTCGCTCGACCGTATCCAAAAGCAGCGGAGCGGCAGATTTGGCTAACCTGTAATGCAAAGAACCGGCCGTCTCATCGGGGGCGATTTCAATCTCGGATTGTGCCAGGATTTGGCCGGCATCCATTTTATCCGCTAATGCAATAATGCTGTTTCCTGTTTTGGTTTCGCCGTTGATAATCGCACGGTTGATAGGCGCGGCTCCACGATATTTAGGCAACAAAGACGCATGGACATTGATTGCTCCTTTGGGCGGCATCTCGATTAGCTCTCGTCCGATTTTCTGCCCGAACGCAATGACTACCATCAAGTCCGGCGAACAGCGGCCGATTTGTTCGATAATCTCCGGCGTATTTACATCGTCCGTTTCAATAAAAGGAACCAGGTGAGAATTCGCCCAATTGCAAACCGGTGTGGCACATTCTCTTCTGCCCCTGCCTGCCGGCTGAGGAGGAGCAGTCACGATAAAGACCAGATCATGAGCCGAACCTGCCAAAGCATTCAGACAATCAATACCGAATTCGCCACTACCTAAATAAACTATTTTCATTTAAACTCGAATCCCGAAATTCTAAACTCGAAATTCATCCCTAAGGGACAAGAATCCAAAATCTAACTTTCCAATGTTCAAAACATCTATTTTGCCGTTAGGCCATTTTGTATTTTGGTAATTTGGACTTTTTTTAGAATTTAGAGCTTAGTATTTAATATTTTCACTTATTGATTTTCGTATTTTTCATTTAGCTTCTTTAGCTGCCGTCGATGTGCAATTTTAGCGGCCTGGCCCATACGGTTAATAATCGTCATTCCCTCGATATGGTCGTATTCATGCTGAAGAGCACGCGCGTAAAGTCCCTCGGCCTCTTCGGTGAACTCGTTGCCGTCCAGGTCGGTAGCAGTAACTTTCGCCCTTTTATACCGGCGGATTTTCGTATATATCCCCGGCACGGAAAGACACCCTTCTTCGATGGTCTCGAAGGCTCCGTCCGGCGTAACAGTCGGATTGATAAAAACTTTCACGTTTTCCCTGCTGCCGTCCAACGAAATTATAAACATCCGAAGCGGCACGCCGGCCTGCGGCGCTGCAAAACCAACGCCTTTATTTTGCCGCATAAGCTCGTACATCTTATCCACAAACAGACGAATATTGTCGTCGATTTGCTCCACCGGTTGAGACTTTTTACCCAAAACATCGGCCGGATAATGCGTGATTTTACATTTATCTATCTCTACCATTTTCAATATCTCGCTCTTAGAATCCTTCTTAAATTAATCAATATCAACTGCAATTGATAACTTCCTATACGTGCAGGTTGGATAATACAGAACATAGTGTTAAAGTTCGTCGAACTCGTCGCCCTCGAATGTATTGCCGAGATAAGACTTTTTGACGGTTTCGTTCCGGATAATTTGCGACGGCGGACCTGAGCCTATCACCCTGCCATGATCGATGATATAGGCCTTATCGACCACTTCCAGAGTCCGCTCGACGTTGTGGTCGGTAATCAAAATACTGACACCCGAATCGACCAGCCGATGAATCTCGTCCTGCAGCTCCTCGACGGCGATCGGGTCCACGCCGCTGAAAGGCTCATCTAAAAGAATCAACGAAGGTTCCGTGACCATCGCACGTGCTATCTCTAACTTTCGCCGCTCGCCGCCGGAGAGGAACCGCCCCTGGCTTTTGGCCACCTCGCTCAGCCCGAAATTCTCTATCAACTCTTCGGCCCGGCGTTTGCGCTCGGTGCCGCTAATAGACATCGTCTCCAGGATAGCCAACAGATTATCGCGAACACTCAGACGCTGGAAAATGCTCGGCTCCTGCGAAAGGTACCCCATTCCCAGGCGGGCTCGCTTATACATAGGAAATTTTGTAATATCGCGGCCCTCGAAAAATACCGAGCCGCTGGTAGGGGTAATCATTCCGATAATCATCCTGAACGAGGTCGTTTTTCCCGCCCCGTTGCGGCCCAGAAGACCTACGATACTTTGCCGCTCTATCGTTATGGAGACCTCGTTAACGACTATTCTGCCGGAATACTTTTTTATCAGACCACTTGTTTCAAGAAGCGTTGTTGCCAGCATTTTCCATTCTCTCATCGCCGGAGAAGAACCGGCCATCTCATTTTATATTCGTTTTCCGGCATTATAACAGCACCCGCAGCCAAAGCAAATAAATAACAGTTATATCCGGACATCACGCCGGTAATAAGAAAAGAATAGAAATATTCTGGCATTTGGGGCGTATATCTGTTATGAAGTAACTCAGTTTTACGAGCATGATAGATTATTCATATTAATAGAGTTGTTTTCATAAGGGCGTATATGTTTGCGGTTGTCAGCGATATACATTCGAACCTCGAAGCTTTGAGCGTCGTTCTGACGGATATTGAGAAACGCGGCATAAAAACCATCTACTGCCTCGGCGACGTGGTCGGTTACGGTCCAAATCCACGTGAATGCCTGGACCTGGTTATCGAAAAGACTAAATGGTGCGTTCTCGGCAATCACGATTATGCCATATTCTATGAGCCGACAAACTTCAATTTCGGTGCCGAGCAGGCAAGCTTCTGGTCGAGGGAAGTTCTCGAATCGGAAGATGACGCTGATAGCCGCAATAAAAGATGGAATTTTTTAGGCAAACTACCGATGCGGCGAACGCTAAAATATAAAAACGCGTCAAATTTCGCATTCGTTGATTTTGTCCACGCTTCTCCCAGAAGACCTATTAACGAATACATCTTCCCGGACGATGTCTATAATAATCCGTTAAAGGTCAGAATGCTGTTCGAGCGGGTCAAACATATCTGTTTTGTCGGCCATACACACATGCCCGGCGTTTTTCTCGATGAGCCGGATTTTTACCTGCCGGCCGAGCTTGGAGATAGCTATCCTATTATCAGCGATGAAAAGGCAATCATAAATATCGGCTCCGTCGGACAGCCGCGGGACAAAGACAACCGAGCAAGTTATGTATTTGTGAAGGACAATAAAGTTGAATTCGTTAGGCTCGATTACGATTATCAAACAACAATGAAAAAAATCAGGGCCATCAGCCAGCTTGACGACTTTCACGCCGACCGTTTGCAAAATGGAAGATAAAACGTTCCTTTTTTATAGAAGAAATTAAAATGCGATATTTAAAATGGATTTTAATCAGTTTCGTTGTTTGCTGCGTGCTTCTGATAGCAAAGTCAATAATTTTCTGGAATTCGCCGCAGAGAAAAATATCTCCTATTCTTTTGCAAGAGGCAACAACTACCGACATACCGGCGATGACGGATGAACCCGAGGCCGAGGATGCAAATACGCCGGAAAACAGCCGGATGCAGGCCGATAATTCTGTTTCCTTCGGCGCAGATCATGCAGAGGATAAGAAAATCAACCTCGGCGCCAAAGACCCGAACACCGAGGACCCGAAAACCGGATTCAAGTACCGCGTGGAACTAAGCTCCAAAGGAGCTGCTATCTATAATGCCACTTTCAGCTACGACAAAGAAAACAAAACAGGATTTGGCAATCGAGACAAGAATAATCCCCTGCCGTTAGAGGTTATTAAACCGGCAAAGGACAGGAACGGCAGAGAAATTCTTGCCATGGCAAACACAGATTTCGAATTACTTAATTATAAAAAAATTCTCCCTTTAAAAGACCTTTTCTGGCAAAGTTCCGATGTCAATACACAGCCGGACGGCTCGCAAAGCGCCCGCTTCGAGGCGATTATTAAAAACGAGCAAACCGGCGAACAGGTAATCAAGTTCACAAAAACTTACACAGTCCGGCCCGAAACCTATCTGCTGGAATGTGATATTACAATTGTTAACCAAACAAGTAACGAGCAGGAGGTTCGTTTCAATCTTGCCGGACCCGGCGGGCTTACAAGAGAAGGTTTCAGGTCCGACATGCGAAGTGTAATGGCCGGCGTCGCAGACGTGGACGGTACAATCGGAAGAGTAAAACTCGATAAGAAAGGCCTTCTCAAAGCCGACACACTCAAGAAAATGCAACTGGCCAAAGAGAACACCTACTTGCTCTGGGCGGCTTCTGTAAATAAATATTTCGCGTTTATCGCACGACCGGTGCCCGATGAGGGCAAAAATTACTGTGACTGGATTGAATACAAGACAGGCCGTCTTTACAATCCCGACGGCGACAGCAAGGCCAACAGCGGCGATGAAATGCTGGGAGTTGATCTGAATGTCACACCCGTCACTTTGGCCGCAACAGGCGAAACCGGCGACACAAAGACGTACAAATTCCAGCTTTATATCGGGCCGAAAGACAAAAGCCTTTTCAATAAGAACCAGATGTATAAAAGCCTCGGCTTCGACCAGACCATAGATTTTATGGCATGCTGCTGCCCCGCAGGCATTATATACCCCCTTGCCTTCGGAATAATGGCGATGATGAAATGGATGTACGGCTTCATTCCGAATTACGGCGTTGTCATCATAATTCTGGTTTTCCTTGTTCGTCTGGTTCTGCATCCAATCACCAAAAAGAGCCAGGTCTCGATGAGCAAAATGAGCAAGCTTGGCCCCATGACGGAAGAGATAAAGAAGAAATACGCCAATAACAAGGCCGAGATGAACAAGCAAATCATGGCCTTATACAGAGAACAGGGAGCATCGCCGATTATGGGCTTTCTGCCGATGTTGATACAGATGCCGATTCTTATCGCATTGTGGAGCGCGATATATACCAGCATCGACCTGCGAGGTGCGGGATTTCTGTCGTTCTGGATTACCGACCTTTCCGTTCCCGATGCTCTGTTCCCGCTTCCGAATTTAACCATACCATTATTGGGCTGGAAAATCAGCTCGTTCAATCTTCTGCCGATTCTGATGGGCGTGGCGATGTATTTCCAGCAGGCCCTGATGCCGACCCAGGCTGCGGCAAATCCGCAGGTTGCGCAGCAGCAGAAGATGATGAAAATCATGTTCCCCATCATGCTGCCGATTATTTTGTATAATGGTCCGGCGGGAGTTAACCTGTACTTTATGTCGAGCACCTTCGCCGGCGTCATCGAGCAGCACGTCATCCGCAAACACATCCGCGACAAGGAAGAGGCCGAATCCAAAGGTCTTGTTGCGGCGACAAAAAAAACCGGCGGCAAAGTTAAAAAGAAAAAACCGAAACCCTTCTATAAAAACATGTAAAATAGAGCATAAGAGCACAGGCGCACAAGAGCATAAGACTTATGACCTGTGCTCTTATGATTTGTGCACTTATATTAATGTATAATGTTAATGACACCATCGTAGCAATCAGCTCCCCTACTTCGCAGCAAAGAGTAATCGTTCGCGTTGCCGGCCCGGAGGCGTTCAAAATCTGCCGCCGCATTTTCCGAACACACACCGGGCAAAACAATCCCACTGACAGACGACAAATTCTCTCCGGCAATATCGCAATCAAAGATAAGCTCGAAGTCGAAGCCCTTCTTTACCAATTCCCGTCTCCTCATTCCTATACCGGTGATGATATTGTCGAGGTACATCTTTATACAAATCCTTCGGTAACGCAGGCCCTTGTAAATAATCTGCTGGGACAGGGCCTTCGCATGGCCGAACCCGGTGAATTCACGGCAAGAGCATATCTGAACGGCAAGATGGACTTGTCACAGGCCGAAGCGGTCAACGAAATTATCGTCAGCTCCAACAAATTCCAATTGGACGCGGCGGAAAAACTGCTCAGCGGGCAATTGTCACTAACTACGGCAAAAATCCGCTCCCAGATTATCGAGTGCCTGAGCCTGATAGAAGCAGGGCTTGATTTCAGCGGCGAAGATATCGAGTTTATCACGAAAGAGCAAGCCCTCGAAAGACTATCCAAGATAACAAAGAAGCTCCGGCAGCTTTTGGCCGGAAGCATCCGATACGAATCAGTAATCGAGCTGCCCGCGGCGGGAATCGCCGGTGCGCCGAACGCCGGCAAAAGCAGCCTCGTCAATAAGCTGTTGGGCACTGAAAGAAGCATCGTTTCGCACGAAAGCAAGACCACACGAGACGTCCTTACGGGCCTGTTAGAGCTGGAACACTGCAATTGTGTATTGTTCGATTGTGCCGGCTTGATTTCCGAGCCGGAAGATATTCTCGATGAGCTGTCTCGGCAGGCGGCGACCGAAGCGATACGAAACAGTGACGTCGTCGTTTTTTGCATAGATATTTCCAAATCAAACTGGTCCGAAGATTGTTCGATCCGAGAGCTCATCAAGCCTAAAAACCTGATCTCTGTCGCAAACAAGTGTGACTTGGTTTCAAACAAAGATATACTCGCCCGTCTTGCAGACTTGAACCGAATGTTCGGCGTAGAGTTTCTGCCGATTTCGGCTAAAACCGGAACAGGTCTGGAGCAGTTGCGGCAAAAAATCGATTCGCAGCTTGTATCAGGCCAAACATACGCCGAAAGCCCCCTTGCAATAACGGCCCGGCACAAACAGACCGTTACCGAGGCAATCGCCAATCTCGACGATGCCGTCAACGAACTTTCCGCCGACAACGACGAAGTTGCGGCAATGATACTTCGTGCCGCGTACCAGGGCATAGGCGGCATCGAGCAGCACGACCCGGCTCTGGACGAGCAAATCCTCGAGCAGGTTTTTTCCCGGTTTTGCATCGGAAAATAACCTAATCCGATTTAATCCAAAGAAAGTCGCTTTCGTTCGCCGAGCAATACAATGTCACGAAGAGCCTCTTTGTTGTTAGCACGGGACCAGTTCGTCTCGAAATGCGGATCGCGGACGATCTGGGCAATCGCGGCAAGAGAAAACAGGTGGAAATTACGCTCGTCCTTCGTCCCCATAATCACAAAGACGGCACGAACACTCTGCCCCTGCTCGGAAAAGAAAATTCCTTCCCGGCAGCGAACCAGGAGAATATCAAAACGATGCTGGCCCTCGATTACGATATGCGGTATAGCCAGAAACGGACTCAGCACCGTGCTGCTTTCCTTTTCCCTTTCGTCGAGCAGTCTGTAAAGATCGCCGGATTCGATATTCAGACGCGGTGATATCTCATCGGCAATCAATTGGAAGAGTTCCTTGAGTTTGATTGAATCGGCAATATCAAGAATCGCTCCTTTTTCGATAATCTCATCGAATCTGTCCTTGATTATTTCATCCCGTTCTCTGATGATCTCCCTAAGCTCGCTTTCGAGCGAATACGTGGTGAGCTCTTTGGCCGTAATTCTTCCAATCAGGTGCAAAAGTGCATATTGCCTTGTCGCCCTGATTCGCCCGTAGAACCAGTAAACAAACAGCCCGCCGATAATCAGCAGGAAAGTAATCAAAAGGGCTTCCCTGCCCATCTCGAACAATAAAAAGCCGAAACCGATTAAACCGGCAATCTGCATCCAGGGATACAAAGGGGCATGGAATTTCGGCTGATAATTCTGCAGCCGGCTTTCCCGCAGGATTATCACCGATAGACAGGAAAGAATATTAGTCAGAATAAGGACAACCGAAGCGGCCTCAACCAGAATATCGAGCCTCACAAGCAGTGCAACGATAATCACAAAACCTGTCACGAACAGTGCATGATGCGGCGTGCCGAATCTTTTATTGATTCTGCCTAATAAATCCGGCAGCAAGCCGTCCCTGCTCAGCGGTACAAGAGACCTTGCCGCAGTCATAATACCGGCATTGGCCGTCGAGAGAAATGCGAAAATGGCGGCGATGCCCAGGGCGATTTTGCCGAATTCGCCCATAAAAGCCGCCGCCCCGTCGGAAATAGGCGTCATGGATTTGCTCAGAACATCCGGTTCCAGTACTCCTGCCGTAACCAAAACCATCAGGCTATATAAAATGCTGACAACCAAAAGTGAAATAATCATCCCTAAAGGAATATTCCGGGCGGGATTTTTTATCTCCTCGGCGACACTGGCGATTTTCAACAAACCCGCATATGATACAAAAACAAAACCAGTTGTGAAAAATATCGATACCGGTCCATGCGGAACAAAAGGCGCCAGATTCTCGACCCGGACTTTAGGCAGCCCGAAGATAATGTAAACCAACATAAGAGCAAGTAAAGCTAGCACAAGAGCGACTTGTGTCCGGCCGGCCTTTTTCACGCCGGCCAGATTAATCACAACAAAGACCAGGCAGAACAGAATCGACAACAGATGCAGGTTCGCATCGACAATCAAGGCGGTAAAGATGGAGATACCTACCAGAGCAAAGGCGCTTTTCATCGACAAAGAAAACCAGCTCAGCAATCCCGCAACCGTACCCGCCGCCGGACCGAGACTGCGAACGACGGTGAAGCAATCGCCGCCCGCCCGAGGCATTGCCGTTGTCATCTCAGCGATGCTGAGCATACCCGGCAACGATAAAAGTCCGGCCAAAAAATAACAAACAATAACGGACGGGCCTGCTTTTGCATAAGCCAGACCCGGCAAAATAAACAGGCCTGAGCTTATCATCGCTCCCGAAGCTATACAAAAAATATCCAGAAGATTCAATTCCTGCCGAAGTTTCATATACCGCCACTCATTTTTATAAAAATATTTACTTTTCACTCGCGCAACCGCAAAGAATGACGTTTCGTTCAGAATTGTCAAGCATATTTTACTTCGCGAAACCCCACCCCCGGACAAGTCCAGGGGCGAAACAAGATTGGCTTCGTTTTGGCTTCGATTGGCTTTGTTTTGGCTTTGTTTTTTGGCCCAATCCTTGATAGCATAGAGAGAGTTATTCAAGAAATACCCCAGAAACCGATTATTTGTATATCTTTATTATTCTGAGACTTATGCATATTCATTTTCTTCTGACTCCTGGCTACTGTATTCTGAATTCTGCCGTTAAAATTGGCTTCGTTTTTTCAAATAACATTGTCGGTCGCATTTCGTAGGTCGTATGTGGTATGTCGCAAAACATATTTTCACACATAGTCTTGTTTTATAAGCGTTTACGATTTTTATACCACCGAACCGACTGTCATTCTGAACGAAGCGCAGCGAAGTGAAGAATCTGGCCGTCAAAAAAGAAGTTGGCAACATATTAATTCGATACCCAGAACCTTCGCTTGCGCTCAGGATGACAACACGGGAGAAATATCTTTTTGAAAATTTGATATTGTTTAGGATTTCGAGCTTAGTACTTAGGATTTGTTCTAAATTTCTATCCGCTACCCCCGAGAACTATCCTTAGTTCGATATGCATTATATCTCGTTCCGGCCAAATTTCAAGCGAAAACCGCCTTTATCGGTGAAAAATGACCTTGAGTCGGCACGTTGTTCGTCGCTTGTTGCTCGTATCTCGTCGCTCGTGATTCGTGGCTTGTCATTCTCAACAGGACGCCTTACGGTGCTGCGAAACTTGTCCTGAGCTTGGTCGAAGGAACAGGAATCCATTTAAATTATGTCAAAAATGCCCCTGACCTTTTTATCAAAACTGGGCCTGGCGGGTCTTACCCGGATAGTGCTCGTCCAGCCACAAGAGATCCTGGTTTGGGGGATTAAACTCCTGCCCCTTGCCGAATCCCATTGAGGCGGCCTTCGACCGGCTCATAAAGTAGATTATGGTTCGCTCGTCCATCCATTTCTTCGTGTCGGCGTGGCCGTCCATAAAGCTGAACGTGCAGGCATCATTGTGGAATACACCCAGCGGGTCCCACAGCGAATTTGTCCCCGGCATGTAGGACCAGCCGTCAACATTGTGGTTGACGCCCTCGGCGTCGTATATCTCTTCGACAAAGAGCAGCTTCTTTGACGGACCGGTAAAATCAGTCAACCTCTTCGGATCCTGACGCCTGGTTGCCTCGAGATAATCCGTCAAAGAATAGCTTCTGAACAGCAAATGCTGCAGCTTCTGGCCGTAGCTCGTGCCGTGCCGTAACCGGTTGTCACCCCTGCAGTGATAGGCGGCGACATCGTTGATATAGGGGAAAAGAGCACCTTCCCTCAGCCCGTTATAACGCTGCTCGAGTGAGACGTCTCCGGAGGGCATCTCTATAAAGCTGCCGTCTGAATTATAATCAAGTGGCGGCATAACCCAGGGGGGGATGCCGTTGGTCGGGGCGTATCTTGCCATTCCACCGCAAATTTTGGTGTCGTTTTCGTTGGCATACATTACGTAGGCCAGCCCCAGAGTCCTCTGATTGGACATGCACGTTATTCCCTGGGCCAGCTCCTTCACCGTGTGCAGGGCTGGCATGAGTACTCCCATAAGTAGGGCAATAATCGCAATAACCACCAGCAGTTCTATCAATGTGAATCCATCAAATTTACGCATAGTACGAATCCTTAAAATCGAGATGAAGATCTCTGTTGAATATCAGGAGCCCCCTTCTGTCGTTAATATCAAAGTCTGACAAAGGATTTTACATTTTAATTCAACTTGTCCTGAGTCCACCTTTTTCCGACGCGGCAGAGGTCAATTCAGGACGGTACTGAGCAAGCACGACTCGGCGATTAATCAATTATGATTTTTTGCCGGTTTGTTATTATTTGCACAAATAATAATTTATACAAAATCCCCTGTTTAGGCGTATCCAAAGTTAAAAACACATTAGTCCTAATATATCATTATTTTCAATCAAATCAAGCAAAAAAAGGCCGTTTCGCGTCCGTTCGCGTCGCTCGTGATTCGTGGCTCGTATATCGTATGTCGTCATTCCTGCGAAGGGCCTGCCCTGAGCGCGAGCCGAATGGGCGGGATTCGAAAAATTAAAATATGTCTTTGCGAGGAGGCCGTAAGGCCGACGCGGCAATCTTCCATTAATGATATAACAAGAGCTTTATTTTGTTTTTTCTGAAGGACGACACGAAATATCATTTATAAAACCTAAGGCTTTGTCCCAATTTATCTCCCACAGATTATTTATATATCTTGCAGCTCCATCAAGATCAGGAAATAGACTAACTCTATTGATATTCATATGGTCCAAAAAACGAAGACATTCAAATCTATCCTTTTTTGAGTTAGGTATGATAAACTTTTTAAGAACCGTTTTTGGATGAGGATTCCCTTTTCCTCCGGCATAAATTCCATAAGTGTCATCCTTAAATTCCTTTTTAATATATTTTTCAAGATCAATACTTTGGGGCATCTTTAAAAACAAACCACCTTGGTTAGTCAATCTATAGTTGCCAGGCCAACTTGGAGCAAATGGTTTAGGATGTGTGTTACTAGCCTTATCTGCAGGAATCAAGTGATGCGAGAGAGCAAACACTGCTCTTTTATCAGGTGTTCGATTTGAACACTTCTCATCTTCAAATGCGAAATAAAGTGCCACAAAAGGTGAATAAGTCCAATCGAGCATAGGTGTAGACATTCCATGATGTTGGGCTAAAGCCCACCATTCATCATCTTCTGCATCTGGAATTTGTGACGCTAATTTGCCACGAGCCATTTCCTTGAAACGTTCTAGTTGTCTTTTTCGGTCTACGCGAGGGCGTTTGAAATAATCCCAATCGTTTTTTTCCAGATTGGGAGTCGTAGGAAACCTCTTCTCAAGCCTGTCCAAGGTGGAGGTGACTTCCCATTCAGAATTAGCTTGCCCACGATATATTAAAGTACCCCAGCTTTCTATAGGATCGCGTACGAAATCTATAAACTCTATCCATGATTGTAGCTCTTTTTCAACAATGCCTTTTTTTGTAGCCTTTTCATCATTGTGCATAATCTACTATCCTCTATGCATTAACAAATTGATTATATCCCTATAATTATTATCGGCACAAAAGACAATGGCTATAAGCCAGATAGTCGAAAAATATGAATTTTGCAACATAGAGAAATACAAATTACATTTTCGTATAGAAGGAAAAAATAATGTTTTAAAATTACTTATAGACTCATATTTATTTGGTGCGATTTCATCACACACTACGCCACATGATATCTCAATATTTTTCAGAACTGGCTCGATGAGTCCAATGCCATTGATTGTTTTGATCC
Source organism: Sedimentisphaerales bacterium (assembly GCA_016933295.1). Taxonomy (GTDB): domain Bacteria; phylum Planctomycetota; class Phycisphaerae; order Sedimentisphaerales; family Anaerobacaceae; genus JAFGPS01. The sequence goes on from JAFGBG010000093.1 coordinate 16,984, forward strand.
TTTACAGCTAAGTACCTAAATCGCCTATTTTTTTTAAATGGCCAACCAGATGGCTTAAAAGAAACAAATATTTCTATTTCACAATTATTAATCAGGATATTATTTCCTTTAATAGGTAATGCGCGTCGCAATGATGTTTTTTCTCCTGATTTTAACTCAGGGATTTCTGGTTCAGTATGAACAAACTTTACATTTCTGTTGCCATGCATTTCAATATTTGGGCTACCATCAGAACTCAAATGAAGAACATTAATTTCATAAGTGATATTTTTTATTTTGAATGGTCCATCATTTGAAAGGGTAAATATTATCTCAAATGGGTTGGAAGAGTTTAAGGAAACTTCCGGACTCAAAGATATTTTTGGTAGGAATGACAATATTGCGGATCCTAAACCTACTAGAGCAATTATGACGCTTATAATGGTAATCATTCTTTTTAACCACTTCTTTCTATAACCATTGATTATGGCTGTTTTTAATTTTATGAACCATGTTTCTCTCTTTTGAGGTTTTATATGAATAGACTTTGGTTTTTTAGTGCGACGTTTGGTGCGGCGTTTTTTTGACATTAGGTTAAATCACACCTCTTTGAAATATTTAAGCACTTATTATATTGTATAATTTCCACATTTTAAAATCGCAACTTATTTAATTCCAAACCATAATTCCAAGATGCACTCGCTCGCTGTTGATGGTTGAGATTATATCGATTTTCAAAAGTAGCGGCAAATTAAAAATAGCATTGAGGGGATAGGTTTTTTGGGGATAGCAGACAGCGTTTAGGAATGGATTCCTGTTCCTTCGACCAAGCTCAGGACAAGTTCCGCAGCACCGTTAGGCGTCCTTTGGAGAATGACAAGTATCAAGAGCGGATTTACTATTTTTCTTTGAGCAACGATTGGACTCGCTCGGTAAGAGTTGGTAGCTTTGTTTCAATCACATTCCAGACAGTTGCCGGATCAAGACGGTCGTATCCATGAACAAGCACGTGACGAAAACCTATGATATTACGATATTCCGGAATTTTATCCGCAATTTCCGGAGCTACCTTTTCTAATTGGATGAGGGCCTCGCCTATAATCTGTAATTCTCGTTCCAGTGCCGAACGAAACGGACGATCATTAATGTAATTGTCAACTTTTCTTCCGTCGGTAAATTCAAGCAAGAATTTACAACTGCTGAGCATATCATACAAATATTTTTCAGGCTCATGATGAGGCATATACCTGTTTCCTTGTTTCATTAACCCGACGTATAAAGAAAGGATTGCGCAGGCCGCCCGGCTCGACCAGATCGACCGGTCGAGCAAACAACTGCTCTAAGGCACGATGTAAGTCAAAATAATTGTCGAACCGCCGCTTATCCGCTCTGCCGTCGAACTCGACTAAAAAATCGATATCGCTGGCTGCCCCAAACTCACCGGTAGCAGCCGAGCCGAAGACATCCAGCCTCCTGACATGATACTTCCGGCACAAATTTGCCAGTTCGTTCTGATATTTCTTAATCAGGCTAACCATCAATTTTAACTTTCCGAAAAGTTCCCTTATTATAGTAATTATATGCTTAGCATACATATTCATCGTCTATTTTGCAAGAAATCTGAATAACGAAAAGAATACTTTTTCCTGAAAGACTATGTATAAATGGTAAAGATTTACTTGGTATTGCGAGAAGAGATAAATACATTTTTACCTTTTTCCTTTTAACTTTTTTGCCGTTTATATTTGACGGCGGGTTTTGTTTTCGGTAAAGTATCGAAAAATCCCCTATAGAACAAGCTGGGGATGGTTCGACAGGCTCACCATCCTGAGCAGAGTCGAAGGA
>JAFGBG010000094.1 GCA_016933295.1 Sedimentisphaerales bacterium
GCCTGCCGGCGAGATTGTAAAAAGATTCTGCACCGGTGCTATGAGTCACGGCTCTATCAGCAAAGAGGCACACGAGTGCATGGCGATCGCGATGAATCGTCTGGGCGCGATGAGTAATACGGGCGAAGGCGGCGAGAATCCAGAACGATATGTCCCCGAACCAAACGGCGATTCGAAAAATTGCGCCATCAAACAGGTCGCCAGCGCCAGATTCGGCGTTACGGCGAATTATCTCGCACACGCAAAAGAGCTGCAGATTAAAATAGCACAGGGCGCCAAGCCCGGCGAAGGCGGTCAATTGCCCGGGCATAAAGTCACCGAGGAAATAGCCAGGATGAGATATTCCACTCCCGGCGTGACGTTGATATCTCCACCGCCCCATCACGATATATATTCGATCGAGGACCTGGCCCAGCTTATCTACGACCTTAAATGCAGCAATCCCGGCGTAAAAGTCTCGGTAAAGCTCGTCTCCGAGGTCGGCGTCGGGACAATCGCCGCCGGTGTTGCAAAAGGCAACGCCGATGAAGTGCTTATCAGCGGCCATGACGGCGGAACCGGGGCAAGCCCGCTTTCCTCGATAAAACACGCCGGCTGTCCCTGGGAGCTCGGCCTGGCGGAAACTCAGCAGGTCCTTGTTATGAACGGCCTGCGGGACCGAATACGAGTCCAGACGGACGGCCAGTTGAAAACCGGCAGGGATGTTGTCATTGCCGCCCTGCTCGGTGCCGAACAGTTCGGCTTCGGAACCGCCGCCTTGGTGACACTCGGATGCACCCTGCTTCGAAAATGCCACGAAGGGGCATGCGCGTACGGAATCGCCACGCAAGACCCGGAGCTTAGAGCCAGATTCAAAGGCAGACCCGAATACATAGAGAAATTCATGTATTTCGTCGCCGAGGAGGCTCGGCGGATTATGGCCCAGCTCGGCTTTAGAAAATTCGAAGATATGATTGGCCGCGTCGAACATTTGAGTGTCCATAAAGCGATAGACCACTGGAAAGCCCGGGGGCTGGATTTCTCCGCAATTTTCAAACAACCGGATACTTCCGCCGGCCAGGCCATACGCCTCAGCTCGCAACAACCGGTTAAAATCACCGACCATATCGACTGGCAGATTTTAGAGAAAATAAAACCCGCCGTCGAACAGAAGAAAAAAGTATCAATCAAGATGCCCATCCGCAACATTCATCGGACGGTAGGTGCTATCCTGAGCAATCATATCGTGAAAAAATACGGTGCCGCGGGACTGCCGGACGATACTATCGAAATCGAGTTCAACGGCTCGGCGGGGCAAAGCTTCGGCGCTTTCCTTGTCCCCGGCGTAACTCTCAGGCTCATCGGTGAAAGTAACGATTATCTCGGCAAAGGCCTATCCGGCGGTCGAATCATCGTCAAGACCCCGGACAACTCGCGCTTCCTCGCACACGAGAATATAATCGTCGGCAATACGCTGCTTTACGGCGCGACCTCCGGCGAAGTTTTCATCAACGGCATGGCCGGCGAACGTTTCGCAGTGCGAAACAGCGGAGCAATCGCCGTAGTCGAAGGTGTCGGCGACCACTGCTGCGAATATATGACCGGCGGAACCGTCGTCGTGCTCGGCCAGACCGGCTGCAATTTTGCCGCGGGCATGAGCGGCGGAATCGCATACGTCCTCGACGAAATGCAGTTGTTCGACACGCTGTGCAATCTCGACATGGTCGAGCTGGAAAGCGTCTGGAAAGAAGAAGATAAAAAACTGCTGAAGAGCCTGATCGAGCGTCACCTGAGTTTCACCGCCGGCGCGCGGGCCCAAAACATTCTTGATGCATGGTCGGACATGGTGGGCAAATTCGTGAAAGTTGTCCCCACCGACTACCGCAAAGCCCTGGAAAAGATGCGTGCCGCCGAACAACGTGACACAGACACAACGCCCGCGACAGAGGAGGTGTTCTATGGCTGAGCCGAAAGCTTTCCTTAAACATAAACGCCGTCCCGTCGGCTATCGACCGATCGAGGAACGAATAAAAGATTTCAAAGAGCTGGAGCTGCCGCTTACCCCGGACCAGATATTCCAGCAGGCGAAAAGATGCATGGACTGCGGCATACCGTTCTGTCACGGCTCCGGCTGCCCGCTGCAAAACTGTATTCCCGACTTCAACGAGCTGGTTTACAAAGGCCGCTGGGAGCAGGCCTGTCAAATGCTCCACTGGACGAACAACTTTCCCGAGATAACCGGCCGCCTATGCCCGGCTCCGTGCGAAACGGCCTGTACGCTCGGAGTCAGTGACGAGCCTGTCCTCATCCGGCATATCGAGTTCCAGATTGTCGAAAAAGGATTCGAGCACGGCTGGATCAAGCCGATGCCCGCCGCCCAAAAGACGGGCAAACGCGTCGCCGTAATAGGTTCTGGCCCCGCCGGCCTGGCCGCCTCGCAGCAGCTCGCACGCGCCGGACACGACGTCGTCGTCTTCGAGAAAGACGAACGGATCGGCGGACTCATGCGATACGGCGTCCCCGACTTCAAGATGGAAAAACACATCATCGACCGCAGGCTCGAACAGCTTAGTGCCGAAGGCGTTCAGTTCCAGACCGGAGTCACTGCCGGCGAAGACCTTTCGGCGCACTACCTGCAGAAAATGTTCGACTGCATCTGCCTGACTATGGGGGCGGGCCAGCCGCGTGACCTCAATATCCCCGGCAGGGGCTACGAAAACATACTCTTTGCAATGGAATACCTTACCGCTCAAAACAAAATCAACTCCGGCGAACCGTTCGACGAGCGCCAGTATGTCACCGCCAGGGACAAAATCGTTGTCGTCATCGGCGGCGGTGACACCGGCAGCGATTGCGTCGGCACGGCGCGCCGCCAGGGCGCGAAGAAAATATACCAGTTTGAAATTCTGCCGAAGCCGCCCGAATCGCGACCGGCCGATACGCCCTGGCCGATGTGGCCACGAATAATGCGAACCACATCCTCCCACGAAGAGGGATGCGAAAGACGCTGGTCTGTTTCCACGAAGGAATTTACCGGCGGCGCGGGTATCACCGCCGACAAGCTGCACGGCTGCGAGGTCGAATGGTTCGAGAAGAAAGGCCGCTGGCAAATCAAAGACAAGCCCGGCACCGACTTCTTTCTCGATGTTGACCTGGTGATCCTGGCAACCGGATTTGTTCACGTCGTCCACGAAGGCCTGGTTAAAGATATGGGCCTGAAGCTCGACGACAAGGGCAACGTTGCCGTGGAAAACTACCAGACGAGCAATCCGCAGGTTTTTGCCGCAGGTGATACTGTTCGCGGGCCTTCGTTGGTCGTTCACGCAATCGATACGGGCCGGCAGGCCGCTGCGGCTATCGACAAATGGCTGCAAACGCAAAAATAGCGGCCGATGCGTAAACTTTCGCCGCACACCCCAAAAGACGCCGGAAATGAAAACGCCCGGCCTTTACGTTACCACGGCGATAAACAACCCAATAATAACGGTTGCCCAGCCCGCGATTTCAATTACCAATCGAACCATTTTTGTGCCCTTTGAATTGTGACAAAGGGTAAATTCGGCCTTTGGGCGTTTTTTTCTTTAGTAAATAGATGGATTTACACCGAAATTCCGGCGATTTTTTGGATTATCCTGATTTTTTGCATTAATAACACACATTTTTAGCAAAAAACCTGGCAAAATTCCACGTATCTACTTGTTAACAAAGAACTTATATAAAAATTCCATCCTGAGCTTGTCGAAGGATTGGCTTCGTTTTTTCAAATAACTTTCATGTCTGGTATTTGGTATCTCGCATCTGGTATCTCGAAAAGACTAAAACGATATTTAAGCCGAAAGGCAATAATTTTGGATTTTGAACTGTAGTTTTGACTTTTTACTTTTATCTTTTAACTTGCTATTCCCTATCCGCTACCCGCTGTACGCTACGAACTATCCTTAGTTCAATATCTATCTTATCTCGTTCCGGCCAAAAGACAAGGAAAAAACGCCGTTTTTCCGTCAAATTGACCTTGATATGGCACCTTTTCGTCGTTCGTATCTCGTCGCTCGTATCTCGTGACTCGAATTTAGTCTGTCCGCTATTCGCTTACTGCTAAAAAACGGCTTGAAGCTTCGTCGAGGATAATGAATAGTCGCTGGTCGTTGGTATTTTGTATCCAGCTTAAAAACTGAACGCTGAAAGCTGGACGCTATAAGCTATCCAATGTATAATACACCCGCGGTCTTGATTTGCATCAAGGAAATTTATGTGGATATTAATCGTTTTTACACAATTATGAAGGTTGACAATTTGCCTGTTTAAATATACCTATATTTTACGATTAATCATATAATACTTATCAAAAGACTTAATAATTAAAAAGACTATATTCAAGTTCCGCGAATATTTCTTCAAACTAAAGGATTATTAAAAATGCCTCAAATCCATGGCTTTACAGAGAGGCCACATTATAATTCAGTCGAAGCATATTTAACAGAATTGGCGAAAGATGTTGCTGAGATGGTTATTGACCATGTAAAAATGAAGCGTTTCAGAGAACAATTAGATATATATGTTGGTTTTTGGAAACAGTGGACAACTGCTGATAAAGCAGATCGTCAAGGATGTTGGGTACCACAAATGGGAAGACCTGAATGTATCTTCAATATTTTCTCACGTTCTTATAACCCCTTAAGAGAAGAAGAAAAAGAATCTAAAAGGTTAGCAGGTTCCTATGCTCTATGTGCTTTAATACATGATAGACAATTACCACATCTTGATAAAATAAATAAAGATATTATCCCAACAGAAGCAATAAAGGAAACACTATCGGCACCGAGGAATACGCTTGAGGCTAGAGGCATCTGGCATAGTGGCCCAAATGTAGACGAAATATATTTGATTGAAGAATTTTTCAACTATGTAAAAGTCGATTTGCAGGAATTTTGTAAATCGGAGGAAAACAAATTAAAACAAGCAACTATAGAAGGGCAAATACAACAGGCAAATGAATTATCTGACGCAGAATTTTTTAAACTGACTGCTAAAATAGTTGAAGGCCGAGCTAAGAAAGTGCTATCAAAAGAAGAGACTTGGTACGATTTAGATAGATCCTTAAAAGGCTGGTTTGACGCTGCTATTGAGCGTCTGAAAAAAAATAATTTCACAGAAAATGAGATTGGCTTATATAACTATATTTATAAGAATCTCCAGCATTACGCAAGAGGTATTAATATAAAAAACTTCAGAGGATTTCCAGATTCAAGAATTGTGGAACTTGCTACTAAAACCGCTTTTGAATTGGCAAATAAGTTTAAAGATATAGCCTCAAAAACTGAAAGATTTAAGAAAAATAAAGTTATGGAAATCCAAGAAGAATTTACTATTCATCAAGGTGCCGATGGAACCGCCTTTGTAATAGAGAGAGAAAGTCTTTATTTAGAATTTAAGGAAACGCTTGAATTTGACATCGGTATAAAAGAGAAAAATCCGGAACTAATAAAATCATCTCTAAAAACTATTGCTGCTTTTCTTAATACAGAAGGTGGTACACTCTTAATAGGGATTTCTGACAACGGCGAAGTTAAAGGTTTGGAAAGAGATTTTAGAATCAATAAGGGCAATGAAGATGGTTTTGAACAGAAACTTCGCAGCCTTATAAGTAGTAGATTCAATCCTCGACCTTTTGGAAGTGTTCAGATAGCATTTGAGGAATTATATGGACATACAATTTGTCGAATTAATGTAAAAAAAAGATTTGAAGCAATCTTATTCGATAAAGATTTCTACATTAGAGATGGCAATTGCACGCGAAAGCTTGAAGCAGCCCAAGACATAGTAAATTGGATCAACCAAAAATCTAATAAAGGATTTTTTTAGGGAATTGAGTGAAAATGAAAATGCTTTTCAAGTATGAGACAAAGATTGGAATATTCTATATAGGAGAGCAAGACGGTCGCTATCACCCTTTTTTTGATGGCCAAAGCCTTGGAAGTTATGCTCATGACTGGCAAGCTGCTGAAGATTTAGCCGAAGGACACACTTTTTCGATACCCTCCGGTATAGATACATCAACTCTTGGAATCCCTAATGAATTAGAAGAATGGGAAAAAATCGAGGGAGCTAGCTATTAAAAAAAACCTGTCATTATGAACCATATGAAGCAATGATTCTAATAATACATGTTTTTCCAATAACAAATGTAATCTCATAATTGTTTTATATTATCATTTGAAAAGTATCGAGAAGACAAAGTCTTTTTGTTAGGCTGGATTTTGCTCGCACCATTGTCTTGCGTTCTGGAAAAGTTTCAGCCAGGGCGAAGCCTTGAGGTTCGACCACTCGGGCGGCCTGTAGGGCCACTGCCATAGCTGGAAGCTCCTTTCGGGGTGCGGCATGACCGCCAAGTGCCGGCCGTCCTGAGAACATACGCCTGTAATGCCGAGCTGCGAGCCGTTCGGATTGAACGGATACTGCTCGGTCTGGTTACCTTCGTCGTCAACAAAGCGCAAAGGCGCAAGGTTGTTTCCGGATTCGACAGACTTACGGAAAATTTCTTCGTCCGGCCATAAGCATCTGCCCTCGGCGTGGGCGACCCAGACACCGAGCACCGAGCCGGCCATGTCTTTGAAGAAAATCGATTCGCTCGGCAAAACTTTCACGCTGACAAACCGCGACTCGAAGATATTCGATGCGTTCCTGACAAAACGCGGCTGCTTTTTCATCTCTATGCCGCGCCAGGGAATCCAGCCGAGCAGCGCCATTACCTGGCATCCGTTGCAGATTCCGAGCGAGAAGGTATCTTGCCGTTCGACGAAGGCCTCGAACTCGCCGCGTATTCGCTCGTTGAACATAATCACGCCGGCCCAGCCCTTGCCGGCATCGAGCACATCGGCGAAGCAGAATCCGCCGGAGAAGGCCACGCCGCGGAAATCTTTCAGCGAGACCCTCGCCTCGGCGATATCGGCCATAGTGACATCCCATGCCTCGAAACCCGCGGCGTAGAAAGCACCAGCCATCTCGCGGGCACCGTTCGTGCCGGCCTCGCGAAGGATTGCGACTTTCGGCTTATTCTTAGCCTTCATTTTTGCCTCCGGCGTCGGGGCAGGCTCGAACGAAAGATTATACTTCGGGCCTTTACGCTCGAAGTTCGCCTTGCGTTCGGCCTCGGAACAGGCGGGGTTGGCCTGAAGCTTATCAAGCTCGAAAGACGTCTGCTGCCAGATGTCACGAAGCACACGCATATCGGCGTCGAGAACTTCTTTATCGTGATATTTGATTTTGATATTCGGCTCTTTTACCGCCCGACCGAGCACGGCGGCGTTCTTTTGGAAATCGAAACCATAGCGGCAAATAATCTTCTCTGCTTTTTTCAAATCCTCCGGCAATATTTCAAAAACAAGAGCAAGCTCTTCGGCAAAAAGTGCCGCAAAAACATCCGGCTCGGAAAAAACGCCGCTTTCGTCGAGTTCCAGATCGAGGCCGCAATTACCGGCGAACGCCATCTCCAGCAGGCAGGTAATCAGCCCCCCTTCCGAGACGTCATGGCCGGCGAGAACCAGCCCTTCCTTCATCAATTGCTGGACGGCCTCGAAACCGTTTTTGAGCAGGACGGAATCTTCGACGTCGGGTGTTTCGTCGCCGAGCTGCTCGTACACCTGTGCGAGCGCGGAGCCGCCGAGCCTTTTATTCGAGCCGGACAAATCGAGCATGACGAGCAAGCCTTCGCCGGGCTTTTTTATATCGGGCGTGACGGCTTTCGTGATATCCGAGCACGGCGCGAACCCTATAATCTGGACCGAACCGGGCGATTTGATGGAATGTTTTTCGCCGTTTCGCGTGGTCCATGCCGTCATCGATACCGAATCCTTGCCGACGGGTATTCTCAGGCCGAGCTGCTTGCACAAATCCGTTGTCGCACGGACGGTATTATAAAGACGGGCGTCTTCGCCCGGCTGTTTGCAGGGCCATTGCCACGTGGCGGAGAAATTAATCGATGAAAAATCCTCAATCGGCGCCCAGACGAGATTAGTCAGTGACTCGGCGAGGCTCATCCTGCCGCCTGCTTCGGTTTCAATGAGACCTTTTACAGGCTGCTCTCCTATCGCGGTCGCTATGCCGGTGGTGTCAACGAAGCTCCGAGCTGTCACGGCACAATCCGCGACGGTAAGCTGGAGCGGCCCGGTCGTCTGCTGTAGCGCGCTTAGACCGCCCACGGAACGATCGACTTTGCGGGTAAGAAAATGTTTCGAGCCCACTTTCAGCAGACGAAGCACCCTTTCGAGCGCATCGTAAACAGTAAGGCCCTGCGGCAGTTTCAGGGAGCTTAATTTCCGAGCGGCGCTGCGGCAATCAATCGTCATCTCCGGCAGATTGGCTAAGAGAAATTCCATATCCAGATCGATTGGAACTCGCCGCTCCCTTGGCGCATCGGACGGCGCATTTTTATCGGTCAGGACAAGCTTGCCGTCGGAGGAAACTTCGCCGATTATATACATCGGGCATCGGTTTCTGCCGCATATTCTCTCGAGCACCGCTATCGAGGCGCCTTTAACTATCATAACCATGCTTTCCTGCGATTCATTGCACCAGAAAACGAGTACGCTCATTGTCTTATCGCCGCACGGGATGTTTCGCAGCTCGTATTTCGCACCGTGCGGGTGGACAATCTCCGGCAGGGCCACGCATTCGCCGCCGGCGCCGAGGTCGGTGATACTTACAATCGGCGATTTGTCACCCAGCTCGGCACAGGCGCGGATGACGGACTCGTTGCGGTTTTCCATTTCGGGATTGGCGCGCTGGACCGAATCGAAATCAAGGTCGGCTTCCTGCCCGCCGGCGTCTTTGCTGGAGCCGGAGCCGCCGCCCAGGCCGATGGGATACCTGTCACCGCCGATTTGCACGATTTGGAATCCATTTTCAAGCTCGTTTTTCTCGGCGTGTCCCGCGTTGATGATGCCCCAATTTCCGGCGACCATGCAGGTTTTCTTCCAGCCGTAATGCTCACCGCCGGTCATTAGCTCGAACGAGGTGCACGAACCGGTAGTAAGAGGGACGCCGAACTTATTGCCGTAATCGCTGGCGCCGTTCGAGGCTTCTATGATAATCTCAAGCGGCGTCTGGAATCGAGAAGGATGAACGGCGTATTCTTTTTCCCAGGGCAATACGTAATCGGCGATAAGAAGATTCGCCACGTTATAGATAGCCAGCGCGGCAAGGACCGTCCCTCCCCTGCCTACGCCCTGAATGTCACGGATGTTGCCGCCGAGGCCGGTTCCTGCTCCCGGGTCGGCGCTGATAGTCGTCGGGTGATTGTGCGTCTCTGCCTTGAACGTATCGGATATTAATACATCCGAAGCGATAAAAGCCGACGGCGCCACGGGGTCCGAAGGGCGAAAAATATTTACGGCCCTGCCGGATGTAACGGCGGCGTTGTCTTCGTATGCGACTACGACGTTGCCGGGATTGGCGCGGGTAGTCGAGCGTATCATATCGAACAGACTGTTTTCCATCCGCCGGCCGTCAACGACGAAATTGCCCTTGAAGAGATGATGCCGGCAGTGTTCGGAATTTAGCTGGCCGAACATGAACAATTCGACGTCGGTCGGATTGCGATTTATTTTTTTATAATACTCGAACAAATACTCCATCATCTGCCGGTCGAGAGCGAGGCCGAGCGTTTCGTTGGTCTCTTTGAGAATATCGATTCCGTTCTCAAGCAAGGGAATTAGCCTCACCGGCTCCGGCTCGATATCCTGCTCGAAAGTCTCCGGCGGTTTTTTATAAGGCTGTTCGGTCATCCTATCATGGATTAAGGCATATATTCTTTTGACCTGTTCCGGCGAAAGTTCGGCGCCTTTTTTCAGGGAAATGGAAAATCGCCGCGTCTGCTCGACTCTTCTAATCGAATCCAAGCCGCACGCCGAGCAAATCGAAACAGTGTTGGTGCTGGACGGCGTAACGATAGCCAGCCTCGGGCCGACCTCTATAACTTCGCCTTTAAAGGCGGATTTTTCGCCGAACATTTGAGGCTCGTAGGTCTCGGTCAGCAGCCATTCGAGCTTTTGAAGCTCGTCTTTTCGCAAGGCTCTGGCCGAATCGACGAGAAACCTTCTTTCTATTTTAACCTGAGTTATTTCAGGAGATACTTTCCGCTGCAGAATTGCCCGCCAAAGCTCCTCCTCGGTAGCCCATAAATTCGAGCGACGGAAAAACGATAAAATCATATTTACAGCCTTTCTTCCATGGATCGCGTTAAAAGCGGCAAAAAAACTTCCTGTAATTTTCGCCGTAAAAAGTACATTTATATCCGACTCGGCGGGAATTGCAAGAAAGCAATTCAAACTAAGCTCTATTAATGAAAAGTAAATTATCCGGGCGGGATTTTTTTTATCAGTGAATGAAAAAAGCCGGCTTTTTCAAGACCTCGAAATGTTATCTGCAGCGGCGAAAAATTAAACAGCCGGAGATAATTCCCTGCTCACGGCCTTGCGATAGCCGGTAACAGTTATGCCGTTATCGCCAAGAACCTCTACGACGGCATAGGAATTATTTTCGGCTCCGGAGCCATCGACTACCGCTTTTAGCGTATAATAATGAATCCCCTCGATTATTTTGTAATCCCCGTCGTGCTTATGGCCCTGAAAGACGGCAAGCACCCTGCCGGAAGCCTGCAGAACATCCCGGACCTCCCGGGCGTTATCGACGTAAAGCCCTCCGGTTCCATCGAGCAGCTGGTGCACGAAAATAATCGCCGGAAGAGAAGTTGCCGCAAGGTCCTGCCGGAGCCATTCCAACTGGAGAGTCGGAATGTGCGTATCAGTCCATGTAAAATTGCCGCTATCGTAGGCGGTTTCATCTTTGCGGTAGTTGGCATCAAGCACTACAAAATGAACACCCCGCGACTCAAAACTATAGTAGGCCGAGCCGGCTCGTATATCGGTATTGATAATATTCTCGAGAAACTGTTTTTTTGAGATGCTGTCTATATCGTGATTGCCAACGACATGGTATTTCGGTCCGCGAAACCGCCGGAAAACCTTCTCGATATCCCGAAGGTGCGAAATTGTCTTTTCCTCAACCGGCGGTTCGTCCTGATCTTTGAAATCCCCCAGCTCGACCAAAAAATCCACCTTCTGCTGATTCATTAAATCGATACATTCGGCCAATTTGGCGGCGGATTCACGATAGTAGCGGTTATTTCTCGTATCGGTATCTGCATAATGAGAATCAGTGATAATCCCAAAGCGAGCTTTTGTCCCGGGTAATATTATTTGACTGCAACCGGGAAGCGAAGCGGCAGAAATTCCGGCAAGAACAGAAGCCTTAAGGAAATCCCGGCGGGTAATAATCCACTTGTTTTTATACAGCATATTAGTCATGCAAATAATCTAAAGAGCTTCTATACTTATAGCGGCAGTTTTTCGCCCGCCAATAAATTTTCCCCGTCATCCAGGTCTTTATTGTATATATTCTATTCTTTTTTGAGAGGCGTGGTCCATAGATAAATATCGTGCTCTCTGTAACCATTTTTGGGAGTAATCGAGATAACTTGATCCGGCTTGACACCTCTCATGTCAAAATCATGCGAGACAATCCGCGAGCCGGGCTTGAGTTTCTCCAACTGTGGAATAAGCTTCACATTCAGAGTCGGCAGCAGGTAGAGTGTGACTACGTTCGCGTCGCTCAAATCAAGCTCGAAAACATCCGCCTGCTCGATTTTAACCAGGTCTCCGACATTATTGGCATCTACATTCTCTCGCGATTTTAACACCCGATTAGGGTCTATATCATAGCCGACGGCCCTGCAGCCGACTTTTTTTGCCGCGGCGATTACAATCCGCCCGTCCCCGCAACCCAGGTCATACAGCAAATCACTCTTTTTTACCTGCGCCATTTCCAGCATCTTATCAACGACTTCCGGCGGCGTTGGTAAATAGAAAATATCAGGTTCGCGTATATACTTCAGTTCTTTCTTGATCGGCGCAGTCCAGAGATAGACCGAGTGCTGCCTGTTGTCCACCTTGGAAAATACTTTGATAACTTTGTCCGGCTCAACTCCCTCCATATCGAAATCGTGCGAAACGATACGCGAGCCGGGCTTTAGCTTCTCCAACTGCGGGATAAGCTTCACATTCAAGTCCGGCAGCAGGTAAAGTGTGACTAAGTTCGCGTCGCTCAAATCAAGTTTGAAAACATCCGCCTGCTCGATTTTAACAAGGTTGGCGAGGTTATTCGCGTCAACATTCGCACGCGACTCTTCGACCCGCTTGGGATCTATATCATAGCCGACCGCCTTGCAGCCGTATTTCTTTGCCGCATTAATCACAATTCGCCCGTCGCCGCAGCCCAGGTCATAAACCAAATCACTTTTTTTTACCTGTGCCAATTCCAGCATCTTATCAACAACTTCCGGCGGCGTGGGAAGAAAGAAAATGTCGGGCTCACGTATATATTTCAACTCCTTCTTAAGCGGCGCGGTCCAAAGATAAACCGTATGCTCTCTATAGCCGTCGCTCGGAGTAATTGTCTCTGTTTTATCCGGTTGCACTCCCTCCATACTGAAATCGTGCGAAACGATTCGTGCGCCGGGTTTTAGTTTTTCCAGTTGCGGAATCAGCTTCACATTCAAATCCGGCAGAAGATAAAGCGTGATAACATCCGCCTTGCTCAAATCGAGGGTGAAAATGTCCGCTTGTTCGATTTTAACCAAATCCCCGACGTTGTTGGCGTCAACATTTTCCCGCGACTCTTTCACCCGATTTGGGTCTATATCATAGCCTACGGCCCGGCAGCCGTATTTTTTTGCCGCGGCAATTACTATCCGTCCGTCGCCGCAGCCCAGGTCATAAACCAGATCGCCCTTTTTTACCTGCGCCATTTCAAGCATTTTATCTACGACTTCCGGCGGTGTTGGAAGAAAGAAAATATCAGGTTTGCGTATATACTTTAGTTTCTCCTCCTTCTGGCCTGTGCTTACATATTCCAAATCAACACTATCGGAAAATGACTCAAGCAACGTTTGATTCAGATTCTCATCATCCAATAAATTCAACGCCGAAGAATCGGACTGCCCGCTCGCAAAGCCGACCATCCAAAGACTAAAAATAAGCGCGAAGCCAATTAACTTCTTCATAAGAATCTCCTTTCGCAATCTTCTCAAATCCACCGGTTTTTTCACGAAATTACAACGCTATAAATGCCGTATTTACTACCCAACCTGTAAGTTCGGCCATTTTACCTTATGGATAATCACAAAGCTACACGGAAATATTTATTGTATTAAAACAGCTTGCATTTCGGAGCTATTGAGTGTAAATTAGCCCCGTTAAACTAAACGAGCCAGCTTTGGAGAGGTGGCCGAGCGGCTTAAGGCAACGGTTTGCTAAACCGTCGTAGGGGTATACACCCCTACCCCGGGTTCGAATCCCGGCCTCTCCGTTCTCTTGTGCGGCACACAAACGACCCCGCCCCCGGCGCTATTAAACCTGCAGATCAAAGAATGCTGAATCTTTGCAGGTTTACCCGACTAAATATCCTCTATGTGATCGGTACCCAAGCTATAAACGAAAGTAACCGCGGGAATATCCGAATAACAGGCTGCAAAATCTTTATATCCTTCTCCTAAAACACTGGTTGCAGTAAAGCGTTCTCGTTAATAGAATATCAATTAAATAAATTGATAAAATCGTAGTTCGGCAAAAGATTTGGCTTCCGTATTTACTAATTTTCTTAATCGCTGCTCTATAAATGGCATTAAATAACGCGGATAACAATAAAGAAAATATCAAAAACGCATCTGTTATCTTCTTTAAATACGGTGATTTTATCTATTCAGTAATCCACTCAAAGGTCGGAAATGCCGAAATAACGGAAGATCTTTATCAGGACTTCTTTCTTTCTATCGTCCACAAACCCGTACCAACCGATGTAAAAAATATAAAAAGCTATCTTTATCGGGCCATAATCAACGATATTGCCGATTCCCGACGCCGTTCGGATAGATATACAAAAAATTTTGAAAAATTTGAAAAAAAAATGAAAACTTCAATCAATAAATCCACTCCCGAAGACGCCTATATAAGTGAAGAGCAACTAATCAAGATGCTCGATCTGATAAAGGAACAACTGCCGATTAGCTGTTCCGAGGCGATTATTCTTCGCTATAAAGAAAACATGAGCCTCGGGGAAGTTGCGAAGGAAATGAATGTAAAAACTGCTTCTGTAAGTAGATATATATCGATAGGACTTAAAATACTTCGCCGGCTTTTAGCGAGAAAATGAGGGAACTATTATGGCTGAATCCGAAAAAAATTCGATTTGTAAGCAGGCTGAGCAATATTACTATGATTTTCTGTGTCATGAAAATACCGGACAAATTCCCGAAAAAATCATAGAACACCTAAATCAGTGTACAACTTGCGGCGAAAAAATAAAACGACTAAATACCGGATTATCGGCGAATAATCGCAAAGAATCCCAGAATCGTCGATTCTCGAACGCTATTACGGATTTACTGGCTTTGCACATGGTCCATATCGGCAATAAAGTGTCCTGTAAGACGATAAGGCCTTTTATGCCGGTAATTTTAGATCCGAAATTCGGTATTAGGATACCGACCCCGATAACGGTGCATTTAGACCATTGCCAACAGTGCACCCGAGATCTCGAAACCATCACAAACCTAAATCTGAGCCGTACGCAATTATGCCGCCTCAGCCAGCTTTTCGCGGATAAAACGGACGATGACAGCGTTGGCTGCCGTCAAACCCGGGCCGTCATACCGGCGGTTTTATCGATGGCTTTTAACAAGACAAACCAACAAATTCTAAGACATCTATGCAAATGCGAAAACTGCCGCCAGGCTTTATATGAAGGCCGGGAAGCCGTCCGTCAAGAACAACTGCACCAGGAACATAGCCAACAATGCTCTTCGTGCGAGAAGCTCACAAACAGAGAGATTTTCGATTACGCAATTCCATATGGACTTGATCCGGCCGACAATAAAAGTGTAATATTCGGGAATTCCACCACATTACACCTACAAAACTGCCCCGTCGGGCTGAAAAAAATCCAACAGCTTCATCGTACTATTTATGGAATAATGGAAAGGGACGAATCAGAAATAGCCACAATATACCACATAGAAGAATTCGCCAAAACCAGTCAGACCGACGAAGCCAAGAATCTTTACGCCGATTACCCCATAAGCGTAGAAATAACAACGCGTGAAGACATTAATAACGAACGTCCATCTTCACCTATTCATTCTTTTGCCGCGGCTCGGAAAAAAGTGCCGATATTAAATACGCATCATTTACTTAAATACGGCATTATAGCGGTAGCGGTCCTGATGATGGCGATAGCATTCTTGTTCAGGACGTCCGCCGCCGGGGCTCTGTCAATAAATGAATTTTACGCCGCTCTTGAAAAAGCAAATAATGTCCATATTTCAACCTTCACTCCGGGAGAAACAATACCCAATCAAGAAACTTGGTTCTCACGTCCTCAGAACATCTTTTTAATGAAAACCGGGGACGAGCTGACGTTGTGGGATTTTACCAAAAGCCGGAGGACGATAAAAAAACCGGGTCTCGATTCGGTCCAGATTACACAAGTTCGCAACGACTTAAATACCCAAACCGAGAAAACGCAAAAAAATTCTCTTGGATTTATGCCTTTTTACAGCATATCCGATCTTCCCGAGAACGCTAAATGGAACCAAGCAACCGACAATGAGCAAATAGTTTCCGTTAAGGATACCCAGGTTTACGACTTGTCATGGAAAACGAAAACTTATGACGGCTCCCCTATATCATGTATAGCTCGCTTTACGATCGATTCCTATACAAATCTTCCTGTTAATATGAAGTTATATAGTAAATCAGAAGACGAAACTGAATATATACTGACTTCGATAAAAACGGTTGAGTATATAGATGACAGTGAAATGCAAAACGTTATCGAAAAATACTTTTAACGCAGGCGCTGTCATTTGGGCAACCAAAGCGGTTGTTTAAATCTGTAAGTATCGCCCGTTTTCTCGACATATAAATCATCGGCTTTTATACGAGCTAAATGACCATCCCCATATCCGATATTGACTTTTCTGCCGGGATGACGACCATAAACGGCATCGTCCTCGAAACCCGGCCATAAATCCCTATCTTTGTTAACCCAGAGTCCCGGAACATAAGCATTATTTTCGATCAAATCACCCAGAGGTTCCGGCGGTTTATCAGTTGCATGCCACCAGTTAATCATACTGTAACCGCTATCGAGTATAAGTAGTGTCTGTCCGGGATTTGAAATTCCGCCGGCGGATAAAGGTTTTCCGATAAATTCGACACGTTTTTCTACACTATCCGACATCTTGCATACGGATTGGTTTACACCATAATTTCCGCACAACTCATTGTACTTAATCTCGATTTTTTTTATTCTTCTGGAGGGACACCACATAATCGAATCAAAATCATGCTTTGAATAATCGATTATATACTGAAACCACCACCATCCTGCTCTGTCATACATAATATTCCCCGCATACCCGCCGGCCGGCGGAGTAACCGGATTCATATCAATAGAATAAGGAAAAGTTCCATTCTCGCTGTCATACAGCGTCAAGCTCATAGTTAACTGTCTAATATTCGAGCCGCAAAGAACCGCTTTGGCGTTTTCTTTTGAATATCGCAACGAAGGAATCAAAATGGTTATAACCAGAGCAATAATACTTAGAATCACAAGCAATTCAATAAGGGTAAAAGCTCTCCATTTCATAATGCTATATTTTACACAACTTTGTCAATATAATCAATCATGGCCAAACATTACAAAAATGAAAACGAAGAGCTTTTACCGGCTTTTCAATCTGTGATACGGCAATTACTTACATGCATACATAAGATATATAATCCAGTTTCCTTCGATAGTACAGTACATCGGATTATATGGATCATTTATACATAAATCTTTAGCTCTCCTTATAAATAACTTTTCCGCACATGTTCCACTTTCGGCTGGTTCACATCCGTATCTCGTGAAGATTACTTCGTAATAACCGAGGCATTGTCCCGCTATTTGAATACAATTGATCATGTCGAATTCCTGAAGAAGTAAGGTGCACGAAGAGCCCTCAGCGGCTCCCACGAGACGTTGCAAACCGGCATCGGTGATTTCTGTTGAATTACCCCGTAATTCTATGGGCCGGCTCGAAACAAGCATTGCCGTTCCTTCGGTCCACTGTTTGCCGAAATCATCGACTTCTACACTATAGAAAAATCTTTTAGCTGTCAAATCGACGAGCCAGACATGTCGGTCATCCACGTGATCAAGAACAACAAAATGCTCTTTGCCGGGAATATGCAGTATTGCTTTGGAATCGGACATACTCTTCAGCGTTTCAAGATCGGTTTTAATAACCCGGCTGTACAATCCAAGCTCCTGAGCAAGTTTTTTCATCGCATACAAACTTGTGGTATTATCCGGCCCGACCACCAGTTTTGACAATTGCCGTGCCATAATTTCTTTTTCCAACTGTCGGGCGGCATATCCCAAAGCCGCCGTGGCACAATTTTGTGGCACTGCCGAACCGGCTCCGGCCAAATCCAGACTCCGGACTAAAGACTGCTCGATATCCGTATCTTTGGCATATTGATAAACCAACGGCGGCTGGTCGGCTGAGTAACGGTATGATATTAACGCATTCGGCAAATAATCCACGCTAAAACTACCGGATGAAGGCATTTCACTGCTGATATTTGTAAATTTCCAAAAGTCGCTGGATAAAAGTTGCTCCGTTGAGTTATCATATTTTTCGACCAAGATGGTCATAGGAACCCAATTGCCCGAAACCAGCTTGAAATCGTCATATTGTCTGGCAACGATATAATCCTGACCCGTGAATAGACAGGAAAGCACGGCATATTTTTTTTCCGGATCCAAAATAAAAAGCATCTCACTACCATTAGAAACGATGGTTTTCAGGTGAATCTCGGTACGACCGTTTATATTAACCTCGATGGCCGATAATTCACCGGCCGTGAGAGCATCATAAGTAAAACTGCCGGAACACCAGGGTATAATCCCTGCGGTCAACGGACCATTAACAACGTGCGGGAACTCGTTCGTGGTATCAACAACGGCATTATTGGCCGAGAGAGAATAAATGGAGTATTTCTGTCCGTCCCAGGCAAAAATACGATCGGTGTTCCAGTCCATATTAAACTCTTCTGTCATATAATTATCTTTCAGATCGGCGTCCGGAATTACCGAATTCGAACGAGATTTTACACTAATTCCCCAGTAAAATCTTTCGCCGTCATATCTTAAGACAACATACGAACTCATCGAGTATTCGTTGGACAACTCGTAACGAACATTAAACGGAATGGCATCCAGCATCATTTCCTGAAGCTCTTTGGTCGATTCCGTATTGGAAGTAGTATCTCGATATTTCTCGATCTCCTGAGTTATTTCGTTATTGATTTCATCCTGATTCGTTGTTTTTGCCGCCCTGTACTCATCGTGCACAGCTTCGATAGTACCGGCGGAAATCCAGGCCACCCTCGTTTGGCTCGTGAGGGTATCGAATATCTCCAAAATTTCTGGTTTTTCCAACGTGCGGTCTGCAAAAGCAACACAATTCAGACACAACAAGACAGCAACACCTAATCTAATACATTTGCAATACATGATTTTACCCTTTCCTTGAATTAGATTAATAAAAACGCCTTCAGCTTCTTACACAGAAGCACATAAACGGCCCATCTATCATATAAGGCGATTTAGAACTCAAAAATATTGATTCATTTTCCGTAAAATCTTCTAAATAAATTCAATTGAGTGTATTTTGGATTAGAAATCACCCGCTTACATAACGGCTCTAATTCTTTTCAAATTTACGTAATACCTTTTGCTGAAAGGAGATAAGTCTCCTACGGAGCTAAAAACAACATCTGCTCATTGTGCCGAGAGATATGCAAAAAATACTAAAGCAAAAATATTTCAGAAACAGTTGATCATAAACGGCGTCTTAAAATAACCTTGCCTTTACGGCAATAACGTCTCTTGAACTGGTTTTCGGCGTGAAAGCAGAAAAATCTTGTCTAAAGAGATTTTTTTTATATATAAGTACAGTACATACATCAGGTTATGTAATCCTTCGAATATTTTTCAAAAAAATCCCAAAAAAGCAATCAATATCCGAATGTTTTAAAACGCCTATTCTAATGGAAGGTGTGAATTTAAGAAGTGAATGCCTTAAGTGCATCGCCATGAAAAACTCTTATAAGCGTACAAATGGACTAATTAAATGTTAATTTCGGCAAAAAAACGACTTCTAATGCGGATGGTTCAAGGAAAATTCAAATATTAGGCATGAAGGAATTTCCGTAACAAACCACGAAGAATCAACTGGACTATGCTCTCAAGAACACAGGAAATAATTGATTATATAACTGATTATATTCAGCAGAAAAATCAGGACCATAGTATTTGGTACATTGGTACTTGCCAGGAAGCCCACGATATCATTTTCGAAGCCCTGAAAAGATCAAGCCAGTTCTGGATGTATATCGAAACTGGATCGCCGCAAGTCGCCGAAAAAGTATTAAGCCACTTTGTCAGCACGAAAATTGCAAAAAAAGATACCCGAAATACAAATCCCGGCAAGATAAACTCCGTTATCTATGTATATCGGAAACAACTCGCCCCCCATATCTGAAGACTTTACCTCATGAGATTCGCCGTTGCTCCGGCATAAATTCATGATTTTTCCCGACCGGCTACGGTTTCGGGCTTCTTCTCGGTTTTTCTCTCAAAACGAATGACAGCCAGCAAGCCGGCAATAAAACCAAACATGAAGGTTAAAAACAGTAATAATGCTCTGGGCAAAGGAAACGACCAGAAAAGAAATTTCGTATTGACCGGGTCTGTATTCTGCAGGATAACGACCAGGACCAGGAGTAATACAACGGCGATTAAAATAATCTTGAATTTTTTCATCCTCAGCCTTTCACAGATTATCTAATTAATATCCTCAAAAAATATCGCTTTTTTCTGTTCCACACAGGCAGCGGCATAAAGGAACATCGCCGCAGACCAGCTCTGCCAATCCTGCCCCTGGGCCGTCCCGTCTTGGGCGCGATGCCACTCGTTAAAGCCGAATTCCACCTCCGCAACCCGGGATTGCCTGACAAGCTCCGCCAGTGCAGCCAGCTTTTTTCTCGCAAGAGGAATTTTCCCCGCCGCTACTAAAGCAGCTATATAAAAACCGCAAATAAATGGCCAAATTCCGCCGTTATGATATTCCCCCGGCTGGTTATACTTCTGGTAACGAGGCATCCAGTCCGGGTCTTCAGGCCTGACATACGGGAAGAAATTGGGAGGCAAATCTACGGCAAGCTCTTCTGATTGTCTCATAGCCTTGCACTCGGCCTCTATCCAGCTAATTAAGTGATCAGCCCTGGTATGCGAGGCAATACCCGACAGAACGGCCAGGCTGTTTCCCAGCAAATCGAAACGCTCGCTTCTGAAAACCTTGTAGGACCAAAGAGCATAATACGGCTTCGACCTCAAAACCAGACCTTCGTGAACATGACGATTCTGCCTGTCGCCTTTGACTGTGAATCTGCCCATTTGTTCTTTGAGCATCTCAGATTGCTCGTTTAATCCAAACAAGCGAAGAAAAATATACACCAAAGTGTTTACATACAGACCATAACCCAAAACCCATTGCTCGTCGCGCCAGTCACTCGTGGGAAGCTGAGTGACCATAATTCGATTGGTAGGGCTTCGATATTCCATCCAGATAAGAGCTTTTTTCGCCGCATCTTTGAGAAAGTCCGGCTCATTCATAAATTTTCGCCAGAGGCCAAGGCCAACTAAAAAAAGCGGCGTACAATCGCTGGAACCCCGGTCTTCGGAATCATGCACTAAAGAGGAGATATGACCGTAAGAAGACTGGTTCTTTGCCAGTGTCTCCAGAACGCGCCTGAGCGATTTTATCAGTTTCTCATTCTTTGTGGTTAGTATCCCCAGAGAGCTAATCATTAAATCGCGAGTATATGGTTCCGGATAACCCCATCCGGCAGTCCTCGGCAAACCGCGAAACGGTCCGTGATTGTTATGCAAAAGCACCTCCAAGGCGGCCTGTTTTGCCTTCTCTATCAACTCATTATTGTTTTTTTTCATACTATGAGATTCCAAGCCGTTTTGAGACTATCTCCACGAATTTTTTCGCTATCACACGATAATCGAACTGTTCAACCACTCTTTTTCGCCCTTCCTTGCCCATTTGCTCTCTTAACTGCGGATTTTTCATCAAATCCATCAAATAATTGGCAATATCGTGCACACTGGCGCGGTAATCGACAACACGGGGTCTTTTGAAAACGAACTTATGGCCGGCCTCGTAACCTGATTCGTCTCCAAGAATAGTTTCTTTGAGACGAATCTCCTGCGCCACATCAGCAAGATATGCCGTCTTGCCGTGTATGAGCGTATCAAGCATACCCATCGCTTTTATACCGATAACCGGTTTTTCGCAAGCGTTCGCTTCAATTTGAATCATACCGAATCCCTCCAGACGGGAAGGAGCGGCATAAATATCACATGACGCTAAAAGATACGGCATAAAATTCCTCGATACTCTGCTTGTCGTATAGACCACGTTTTGATTAATTCCCAAATGAGTAGCGAGTTGTAAATCCACTAAGTTCTGCTGCTCCGTCCGGGGCTGAGGCCAGACCTTGCAGACATATTTCCAGTCAGGAGCCTCGATGTCGTTAAGAGCAAGGGCCTGCATCACTTCCTGGGCGCCCTTCGATGCGGCATCTCCCCCGACAGTCATTATCACAATCTGCTCAGGCGACACTCCCAGAGCCTCTCTTACGGTTGAGACCTTAGGATCGGTCTTCTCTCGCGGCATAAACGAATCCGTATCGCAACCTACGTGAAGCACCTCGATATTTTTGCCGGATAGACCATCCCGCATGTAAACCTTTTTAACCCAGTTGGAAGTAACCAGAATCAACGGTAAATCCTCGAGTATTTCCCGGTAATTCGCCAGATAACCGTCAGCAACAAGCCAGGGAACCGGAATAACACCATATCGCTTCGGATGTAAAACCAGATGCGGCGTATGCCCCCAGTAACCGACACCTACAACCACGTCCGGCTCAAACCAGCGATAATACCATTCCTTCTCCTGGGCGGATTCGAAGTTGACCGAAAAAACTTCAATACCCAACTCTTCCAGTCCCCGATGCAGTAAATGCCCCTGAGTGGCAAGCCCCCCGGGCGAGGGCGGGTAATCGTATAAAAGTAAAACTTTCATTTTTTATCTCCTTTTTTTCATAAGTGTTACGCCGGCTTAAAGCACCAGAATGCCTCGTGTCGCGGCGTTGTCTTCGCTTCAAAACTATCCTCACTGAAACCGTAAATTTCAGTTATTATCTCATACTTGTATTTCCATATCTGCTCCGGCAGCATTACGGGGCAATCGGCATCACTGACGGCCTTCGGCAAATATTTCTTGTCGCCGTCATCGTACGCGAAAGACCAGATTTGCCCGGTATTTAACTGGTCCGACCTCCAGAGATTGAAAACGGCTTTTGCCGTCTCCTCGTGCCTGAGATGCCGCGTATATTCCCCCCATCTGCTGTGAGTTATAACAAGATCGAATCTTCCGGCCGGCAACAATGCCAGAATTGTTTTTTGCACCAGCTTGAAATTAAGCGGATTCTGCTCGGGACCGTCATCCAAATCACCCATAGCTGCTTTGGCATTGTACTGTTCGGCGGCCTTGAAAAACTTCGCCGCTCTGTCGGGGTCGCTTTTTCTGCATAAAGTAACGATGGTCCAGTCCGCATCCGGATGCATAAGCAGAGTTCCCCCCGCCCAAAGTGTCTCGTCATCCGGGTGCGCAACTACAACGGCACATTTATCGCCCGCTCTGATAATGTGATTTTCCTTCAATGCTCTTACCTCCACTCAAGATTCGTCATTCGGACATTCAAGAATGAAATCCACCATCTCGTCAAAGTCGGCGGTCGCCAGACATATTCTCGAATCGGCGGCCCCGTAATAAATCAAAACCTTGTTTTCTCTTTTTATCCATCCACAGGGAAAGACGACGTCATCGACATCCCCCTCCCTTTCGTAATGCGCTTTCGGACCGAAAATCCACTCGTCGGTCCGCCGAATGACTTTCGTAGGATTCTCCAAATCCAGTAACGCAAGTCCCAATCTGTAAATGGAGCCGGAGGCGGTCGTCCTTACACCATGATAAAGAATAAGCCAGCCTTCTTTCGACTCCATGGGTGGTGCACACAGCCCGATTTTATTGGCATCCCACCAGCCGCCGCTTCTGGCCTGTATTATTTCCATATGCTGGCCCCAGTGTTTAAGGTCGGGCGAGAAAGACAGCCATATATGAGCACCGAGCAAAGGCGACCTGCAAACAGGACGATGTAGCATGGCCCAGCGATCGCTGATTTTCACGGGAAACAACGCCGCATCTTTGTCATCGGGCGGCATAACCGGCCCCAAACGTTCAAACGATCTGAAATCCTCAGTCAGAGCAAGAGAGACCAGTGGCCCGCCCTTCGAATAGGCCGTGTAACAAATCGCCCACTTTTTCATTTCATCGATCCAGGTGATTCGAGGGTCTTCTATTCCCCAGATTTCCTCGGGATATTGATTCGGCTCAGGCGTTAAAGTAGGCTCATCGTCTATTTGCCAGTCGGTGATTCCGTCGTCGCTTCTTGCCGCGGTCAGATGTGATATACCTCTGAAATCCTCGACGCGGGCCAGCAAAAGGACTTTGCCTGATACTTCCGCCGCCGCGGCGTTAAATACCGAATTCGCCCTGTAAGGCCAATCCTCCACGGAAAGAATTGGATTATCAGGATATCTCAGGAAAAGCTCGTGATTTAATTTGCGGCTCATAACCTTCCCTTTCCAAAACGAAACATTTCATTTACCTTTTCTAAAAGGTCTGAATAAAAACTCGAACGCCTCATTATGCCAGCTCTTTTTCAAAGGAAATATACCTTTCTCCACAAAACCGATATCCTCTATCGTGTAAAAAGATTTCGGATTGAATTTTTTAACAATCTCAATCACTTTTGAGACTTCTTTCCTTGGAACAACCGTGAAAATGATTTTAACAGCACCATTTATACCCTCGCCGTCGACACTTGTCACGCCGTACTCGGCCAAGCTAAGCGAACTTATCAGTTCAACCGCTTCTTTTTGAGTTACTACCCTCAGAAGCACAACTCCCAAAGAGAGCTTCTCGGCGATTATGATTCCAACATAATTACCCGTCGCAAATCCGCCGGCATATGCGATATAGCAAGCCGGACTGGTTAAGTTGGACATAATCTGACCGATGGCAAGAAGCCAGATAAGTATCTCGAAAAAACCGACAACAGGCGCAAGATATTTCATCCCCTTCGATACGAATATCACCCGAACGGTCCCGAGAGTAACATCGAGCACCCTGGCGATGAAGATAAGGCCCGGCAAAAGCACCCACGTATATAAACTAAAACCCAACATTCTTTATGAACCTTTCATCCTGTCCCGCCCGTCAATTCTCACATACCTGGCTGCGAAGTCTTTCCAGCTTCCCGAATGCAATAAGGCCGTCACCCTTGAGGATTTTTCGATTCGCAGAAGGATTTGGAATCGTTTCTTCGCCGCGGATGATCGCCAGAACGGTAATATCGTTTTTCCGCAAATCGGACTCGGCGAGCGTCTTGTCTATTATAGGATTGCCTTCGCAGACTTCGATTCTTGAGATTCCGTACCCGCCGGTCAGCATCAGCAGCTCCTCGAACGAGACCGGTTTAAGAATCTCCTGCCTGATAATCCTCCTTCGCAGATATCTGGTCAGCTTGCCCGTGATTTTTCTGTTGGTTAAGATTTTATAAACCAGGAACAACGCTGCCGCAAGCACGGCTAAATTAATCGGCGTATTAAGAAA
>JAFGBG010000095.1 GCA_016933295.1 Sedimentisphaerales bacterium
AAAGACAAAGAGCTTCAGGAAAAACTGATCCGGCATTTCGACCGCTTCTTCGCCGAGGACGCTAATCGCATCTCACCGAATGCCCACGTGGACTACCGTGTGTTCGGAGCCGTGCCGCTGGAAATTTACCTGCAAACCAAAGACCAGAAGTACCTGACCTTAGGCAAGGCCCTGGCGGACAAACAATGGGCCGAAACCACAGACGACGGTATCACCAAGGAAGCCCGGTACTGGATCGACGATATGTATATGATATCGGCCGTACAAACCCAGGCTTATCGCGCAACAGGAGAGATGGTCTATCTGGATCGCAGTGCAAAGACCATGGTCGCATACCTTGAAAAACTCCAGCAGGATAACGGCCTGTTCCTGCATGCCGAAGACTCACCGTTTTTCTGGGGACGCGGCAACGGCTGGCAGGCGGCCGGCATAACGGAGCTGCTCAGGGCCCTGCCCAAAAATCATCCCCACTACGAACGCATCATGAAAGGTTACACCACAATGATGGAAGCCCTGCTCAAATATCAGGGAGACGACGGCATGTGGCGTCAGCTTGTGGATAAACCCGAAGCCTGGCCGGAAACTTCAGGCTCGGGCATGTTCACCTATGCTATGGTCACCGGCGTCAAAATGGGCTGGCTCGATCCGGAGATTTACGGCCCCGCCGCCAGAAAGGCCTGGCTCGCTCTGGTAAGCTACATCGACGAAGACGCCAATGTCACGCAGGTCTGTGTGGGTACGAACAAGGCCTTCCAGCAAGTGGGGGCGGACCAGAAAAAACAATACGATTACTACCTTGCACGAGACCGTAGAACCGGCGACCTTCACGGCCAGGCCCCTGTGCTCTGGACTGCTTCGGCGCTTATGCGATAAACGCCGGAAAGTTAAGGTGTCCGCCTGCCCCATAGGGGCACTTTTTTCAATGTGTTGTGGTTAATAATAAAAGTTTTTGGATGGACTGTTCGTGCCGGAGAAGGCTCGAGATAGGACGGGAAAGGCCATGCAAAATTGCCGCAAAATAAGTTAGAAAAGAGTTGATAGTATGGCGGCGGTTTGTTAGTTTATAAGCTCAAAAGGCGTAGTAGTATTACCAGATGGAGAGTGAACAGAAAGAACTTTCATTTGGAGATATGCAGATGGCTACCCTTGCTTTAGCGAACATTCGAGATATCGTCGGCTGGCTCAGGAATATCGAAGAAACAGTAGGTAATTTATACACGCGGGCGGCAGAAATTTTCGCCGGCGACGAGTTTTTCAGCTCCTTCCTGGCTCAGTTGGCCGAAGACGAAAAAACTCACGAACAATTCATGTCAATGATACTCGAAATGCTGCCGCAACGGAAAATCCCGCTTGTCGTGGATATTGTGCTCGATAAGAGGACCAGAGACAACGTCGAATCGACCCTGAGAAGATTCGACGAGCAGCTCGGCAAAGAACACATTTCCAAAAGACAAATCGTCGAGTATATGGCAAGGGCGGAGTTTTCCGAATTGAATCCCGTCTTTCTGTATATTGTTGGTATCTTCTCAGAGAAGAGTCGCGAAACCGAGAATATTGCCGACGAGATACAGAGACACCTGTCGGACGTTCAGGAATTTATCGGCGCGCTTCCCGAAGACCTCAGGCCATCTATCGACGTCGGGATGTTTCCTTTGGTTCGGGAGAAACGTTTCCTGGTCGTTGACGATCACGAGTCTTTGCGTAACTTAGTGGCGTCACTTTTGGCCGGTAAAGGAATGGTGGAAACCGCCTCGGGAGCAAGCGAAGGACTGGCGAAGGTCAGAAAGCATTTCTATAACGGCATCGTCTCGGACATTCAAATGCCCATGATGGACGGGATCGAGTTTTACAGGCAAAGCGTCGCATACGACTCGCGGCTGAGCAGTCATTTTTTATTCTATTCGGCGGACTTGAGCTGCGAGCGGGAAAATTTTCTGAAGCAGAACAACCTGCTCTTTCTGCGAAAGCCTTTCGGCCTTGACGAATTTATGGACAGGATGGAACAAGTCCTGCGGCAGTAAATCCCAAGAACCTGACAGATTCTATCAGATAAATCCACTGCGTATTATGTTTTCAAAGTAAGAAAACAGAAAGTGTAAAACAACTATGGCGTTGATTGCGGCGGTTTCGTCAAGTCTCCCGATTTTGCATTACGCCGTTTGATATTACCGAAGTCGGACCAGCAGGGTTCTTTTCGTTTCTTTCTCACCCGCAGACGGGAGGTTTGCCGCCTGTAGGCTTTCTGTTTTTTTCGCTTGAATCACAATATGCGCATGTGGTATAATTATTCTCGGAACTCGTATTTCCTGTAAATAAGACTTGGTTATGACTGATTGAGTGGAACCAGAAAAAGTAATTTAACGCATCATCTTTGGAAGAGACTATGACTAAGAAAGACGGTTTTACTCTAATAGAATTGCTGGTTGTGATAGCCATCATTGCCGTGCTGATGGGGATTTTGATGCCGGGTTTGAATGCCGCAAAAGATCACGCCAAACGGATGCATTGCGCAAGCAACATCAGGACCCTTTCAATGGCCTGGGGTATGTATGCAGAGGAATTTGACTATAGCCTTGTCAATCCCAAGGTCAAAAGCGCCGAAAGTATCAATTTATCGAATGAGCCGCTGCCCTGGGCGCTGGTCCCTGAGAATGATTACGCCTCGCTGGAGGAAAAGACCGAAGCCATCAAAAAAGGAGCACTGTATCCTTACGTAGGTAAGTCGGTGGACGTCTATCGATGTCCTGCAGATAAGCGGATCAAAAATTCTGTCCAGGGCGCTTTCCGAACCTACTCCATTATTGACGGAGCCGGCGGAGGAAGCTGGCCCAGCCACGTGAGTGTCAAAAAACTTACTGAAATCGTACGTCCGGCGGAAAAGTATATATTCGTGGAAGACTACGACCCCCGGGGCACGAATCTCGGGTCATGGACCATGTATATAACGGAACGTGCCTGGATGGACCCATTGGCAATTTGGCACAATCGCCGAAGCACACTCGGATTCGCCGACGGTCATGCAGATATTCATCCCTGGCACGACAAGACTTTTCTTGAGTGGTGTCAAACCGGAATCGATAGGCCGGGGTCATTCAGTTTCGAGCATTATCCACCCGAAGATGACCGAGAAGATTTGGACTGGATGATTCAGTATTTCGTACGCAAGTCACCCTGATCCGGTTACGACCGATTGCCGCATCCCGACCCTAATTATTCACGAGCCACCGACGGAAATTGCCGTAGTAAAACCGGAAAAAGGAGCCGCACCAACAAGAACACATAAAAACTGTTCTACAAACCACTATAAACTCCAAGCGCTAATCTTTTTCGTTTTCACTGTAAAATTGATACTTGCCTTCTAAGAAGAGAAAAATTACTTTGACGAAATATTATGACGAACTATGATATTTACAGGAAAAAACAGAAATAATCATCGAGCGTATGCGACAAGCATTTGACGGGTCCGTTTTGTAATAAAGAGTAAGAAGTCTCCAAGATATTGAGGTGACAAAATGGAACAAATCAAAAACCTTATTTTCGTATCTTTTATTCTGGTTATCGGGGCCACTCAAACAAATCCCGCCGCGGCAAAATCCGAGCTAAAAAGCAGCCAGCTCCATGTTTATCAGGTTAATAAAAAAGTCACCGACTTCCCGGAGAAAGACGACTTTTCAACACCGGAATCTACGTACGCCGTAATCAGCCGCGTGATGGCAAGCGGCGAACGGGGTAAATGGCGGCAAATCAGTATCAAGAGTCTTGCCGACAGGCTGTCGGCCGAAAATGCCGAGAAAACGGAAGTTAAACCGGAGATAGCCCGGCAATGGCTCAACGCCAGGATTATCGAAGTGCGGATATTCAGAGAAAAAAACGCGGTCGTCCTTGCGGAATTAACGAGGGACTCGGAATTCCAGGGAATCGATAAGCGATATCTCGAATATGAGAACGGCCGCTGGTTGAACAGAGGACAGGATTCTGCGTCGGATACTATTGACGAGGCCCGGGCGGAATCCAACGCCGCATTCGCGTATTTGCTGGAAAAACCAACCAGACCTAAAATTGACGACCCGCACGCTTATCTTAAACCGTTTGTGGAATTTTTGAAAAACGAGGCCCGGGAGCCGAAAACATTTGTTATGAAGGCGCTCGCCGAACACAAAATAACAATTATGGGCGAGATTCACCATCGGCCGCGCTACTGGGCTTTTAATTCCTCACTTGTCACCGAGCCGGACTTCCCGAAGCATATCGGTACAATTTATTTAGAGCTGCCGTCGAACGACCAGGAACTTGTCGATAAATTTCTCGCCGCGGACGAGTGCGACACCATGCCCGTTATCGAAATGCTGCGGGATAATCTCTGGATGGGTTGGCCGGACCAGGCCATGCTTGATTTCTTTATTACGGTCTGGATGGTAAATCAGAATCTGGAGACGAACGAACGGCTTCGAATCGTGTTAGTCGATATGCAAAGGCCCTGGAGCAAAATCGAGAAGCGGCAGGACTTCGGCAAATACGCAGTCAATCGGGACAAGTTCATGGCGGAAAATATCATCAATGACATGAACGAGCATCCACAGGAAAACCGCAACGCATTATTCATCGTCGGGGTCGGTCATACGTCACTGAACCAGAAATATTTCGAGGGCGCGCCTGTAATGACCGCCGGCTGGTACCTGCGGCAAAAACTTGGTCCTGAGAATATCTACGCCGTCTTTCAGCATCGCTGCGTCCAGACAAACATGGGAGATGTGAAAGGCAGATTATGCATGGGGCTTTTCGAGTCGACTTTCGCCGCTGTCGGGAATAAACCGATGGCCTTTACTCTCGAAAAAGGTCCGTTCGGGACCGAACCTTACGATGCCGACCCGGACAGGCCCGTATCGAGCAAATATAAAGACGGATTCGACGCCTACCTGTATTTGGGGCCTTTGGAGACGGAGATTTTCAGCCCGTTGATTGCGGGTTTCTATACGGATGATTTTGTCAAAGAGCTTGAACGCCGCTCTCAAGTGATGTACGGCAAAGGATGGGCCGAGGCCTACGGGCTGGAAAAATCGAATGCGGCAAGTTTTATCAACTGGATGAGTAATAGCTGGGGCAAACCCCGGCAAAAATGGCAGGCGAATATCCTCGGGCCGCTGGATGCATGGCATCGCGGAGGAAAAGACTGGAGGCAGGCTATCGAGGACGAAAAGCTCGCCTGCGCGATGCAAAATCCAGAGGAAGTCGTACAAGCGGCGGAAAAAATCTTCGAGAAAATCCGGGAAGCCGATTACGACTTTTTCCTCGATCCCAACAACAAATACTCCTGGCAGAAATTCGGAATCTCATATATGGTTCATACAGATTATCCGAGTTTTGTGAAATGGATTTGCACAACATTCAAATCCAATCCGATAGTATCCGTCGAAGTCGGAGAAGTGTTTATAGGCAAAAAAGAAATTATCGGGAAAACAGGCTGGCCCACAGTACCATATAAACTCACGCTCAAGGACGGCAGGATTCTCGAAGGCGAGCTGCCTTTTAATTATAGTGCCGACGGCAAAGGAGGTCACTGGCACGGCATGGAAGGTATCGACTGGCATCTTACCGAAAAGGACAAAAAATGAATCAGCAGACGAACACAAACCAAACTGGAAAAAAAGAGAACGGCATAACGAACGAACCGACACACGCCCTCATACGCAAAGTGCCCTCTTCGTACAGCGACCATTATACCCGCGAGGGTCTGAACGTCTCCGAAGAGCTTGCCGAACATCAGCACGGCGAATATGTCCGGGCTCTGGAGGCCGCCGGGCTGAGGGTTTGCTTCGTCGAGGCCGACGAGGACATGCCGGACTGCGTCTTTATAGAAGATGCGGCGGTAGTTCTGAAAAAGCACGCTATGATTACCCACGTACACGAAAGACGGCGTCAGGAACACGCCGCAGTCGAAGCAATCCTGCGAAAAACTCACAAAGTCGCCCAATTGGGTGGCGAGGCGGACCTCGAAGGAGGCGACGTGCTTCACATTGGAGATACCACATACATAGGAATATCAAGCCGAACCAACCAGCTTGGCGCCGAGACCCTCGGGGCATTCCTCTCGCAATTCGGCAGGCGTGTCGTCAAAATCTACGTAGATAATTGCCTGCATCTAAAAACCGGCATGAGCTATCTCGGCAACGGCACATTAATCGCAATCTCCGGCTGGTTCGACCTGAACCTGTTCGATGTGGAAGACGTCATTTATACACAATCAGGCGAGCACGGCTGCGCAAATTGCCTTAGAATCCGCGATAAGCTGCTTATCCCCGAAGGTTACCCACGAACCGAAGTGCTTTTACGCCGCTTCGCCGAAAAACATGCGATACAAATTCAACCTTTGGACATCTCAGAATTCGAGAAAGGCGGCGGCTCACTCACCTGCCTTTCACTCATCTGGTGAGTACCTCGCCGAAATCATTCCGGCCAATCCTTGGAAAATTTCATCATCAATCAATCGCTTCCAACGTAACGGGGATTTCATATTTATTCTTGCCTTTTTCCAGCTCCACCGTCACCACCTTCGGGAGATATTTGCCGCGGGATTCGTTTATATCGTCCTTAAGCTGCTGGTCCAATTCCTGCATCGATTCCCAATCCCGAAAAGTTCCCGTTCCAGGCATACAAATCCACAACTGTAAAGGTTCGATTCTCGGCGCCTCGGTGATAGTGCATATACCGTTAACATCCGTTTTGCCGACTAATTTAGTTATATACCACTGCCTCTCCGAGAAACCCGGGCTGCCCACACCCGCCGGGACACCAGCCAGAAGATTGCCCTTTGAATCTTTGACTTCAATTTCGAGTGTGATATCCGGTCTGTGCGGCACAATCTTAACAAAGTATTCTTTTTTGCCCGGCTCGAATTTAATTGGCTCTTCGATCATAAGATAATAAATAAATTGCCGCCCGCGTGTCAGCTCATTCTCATTCCAGTCACGCGGTTTTTCATCCGTCCGGATTTCCAGCACGAGGTCATCGACGGCAGGAACTCCGGCCAGCTCGAACCTGCCCTGCGAATCCGTGAAAACTTCCTCCATATCCACGTCTCCAACCTCGTCCGAATCTATATCGAACTCAACTTCGCGGCCGACAAGCGGCTCGCCGAGATTGTCAATCACGGTGCCGCGAATTATCGTATCCGCCCTCAGTAGAGAGAAATTACATTGCTCCTGCCTGAAAAATCTTTTAGCCTCCGTAACGAATCCTTTCACCTGTGCCTCCAATCGTACTTCGGACCATACATCCGGCAAATTCCCCAGCTTGTAATTACCGTTACTGTCCGTGACTGCAAAAGTTTTTCGCCAAAGCCCGTCGTCATCAAGAGACGATGATATTTCGCTTTCCTTATTCGTTTTGCCTAAACTCCGAATATCTATCTCGTTCTGGCCTACTACCACATTCATATACTCGAGCTTAACTACGGCATTCGTTATAGGTTGTCCCTGCCGGTCGGTGATCTTCCCTGTTATTACACTGGCTGCCTGCATTCTAAGCTCGATATCTTTTACCTCGCTTGGATATTTATCCTCGTCACTTTTAAATATCATCCTGCCCGGATTGCCGGGAATAAACTCGCGCAGTTTCTCGTCATCCACCAATCGAATATCAACGTCACCACCCTGTTCGAGCTTTGTCTTGCCGTCATCCGGTATAAACAAAGGCCGCAGTTCATGTCTCGGATTCCGCAATAATGTCCAGGCAACGTGATTCGGATCGCTACTTTCAACAGCACGGATAATCATTGGGAATCCATGTACGGTTCTTCCCGGTCCCGGATGCAGCTTTATGGCGAACTCGCCTTTTTCGTTCGTTTTACCCCTAATATTCTCATCCGAGGTGACAATTTCAGCGCCGGCGACAGGCTCGCCTTTTTCATCAATGACTTTGCCGCTGAAAAAGCGTGTCTGCAATCTTGGTAATTGCTTATAATCAGATGGCACGTCCAGATCGAACACTTCCACTGGAATCGGCTCGTAATTATATGTCACTTCCATATCCAGCACCCGATCTCTGAATTCCTCGTTATAAGTTGCCTTGATGCGCAACGGAAGATTGTTTTTCGCATCGACCCACGCCTTGCCGCTCCAAACATCACGATATGTTATCTCAAAGACTCGCCGCGTATCAGTACGTTCGTCGGTTAGTTCCTTTGCCTTAAAAGGCGTTTCTTTACCGCTGAACAAAAGGATAATTTCGAAATTGCCGCTCTCCATATAGTCCTCGAAAGGTGAAACAGAATCGCTCAACTGTGCGGTCATCTGGTCACGATCCAGGGTAAGGCGGTTCTCGCCATTGTCGATTGTAATTTCCCTGGGAGACTCTTGACGCAACATCATCCTGTTTTTTAACCATGACCGGACCTCCCAGACATCATCGTCGGGACGGTAAAATTTCGAAAAAATATAAATATTGTCCGCGCTATTGAATGCCTTTATAACTTTGGCCCAGGCGGTTGTTCCATTGAAACCTCTGATACCAACTATCACGGCAATAGTAATTAATGCCGCCGTAGCAATTTTTGTCATCCTGATCTTCATAGTGGAACCTCCGAAAAATATCCGCACGATATTGACAAAGCCGCTTTGATTTTGCCGCTTTGTATGAGCCGGCAACGAAGTAATTAGTTTTTCCCGGAGAAGCTCATGGTCTTTATGGAATACTTCGTATACCTGATTCAAATCATCATCTAAAGGAGTTTTCATAGGACTTGCTCCTGTTTTTGATTTATTAATTGTTTCAAACGACCCCGCGCCCTTTCGAGCACTCGATAGAAGCCCGACCTCGACAAACCCATTACCCTTCGGGCGTCCTCGGCTGAACCGCTTCGAAGATAGAACGCATGTACCGCCAATCGTTCCTTTTCCGGAAGCTTTGTGATTACTTTTAGAAGCTTTTCAATTTGCCCGTCATGAGACGGCTCGCAAATATACGAGTCAGTGTTCGTCTGTCCGGCAAATTTTTCACGGCTCCTAAGTTTCTGCCGCCGCCATTCTTTGCAGCGAAGCCGGGCGATGCCGATAAGCCACCTGCCGAACCTATCCGGCTCACGCAGCCGGCCTAATCTTTCATACGCCCGCAGAAAAACATCCTGCGCAAGGTCCTGGGCATCGGCGAGACTGCCGGTTTTATCATAGCAAACCGCCCTTACCAGCGGCGCGTAGCGGTCGTACAACTCGCCGAAAGCTTCTTTTTCGCCGGCAAAAACCGCCTCAATTAATACTTTATCGCCTGATGCCGTCAAATCGAGGTCCTCTGGTTATGACTTCCTTTACAAACATAGTGATTAAATATGCGAAATTGTCCACCGGATTCTGAAAATTTTTCGCTTTCAATGTAATTATGGCTCAGATTGACAATGGCAGGATAATAGAGTACAAATACACAGTAAATTTATAGTTATAGAGAAGCAAATTATGAATGTAATCGCAATAGATATCGGCAATACGAATATCGGCATAGGGCTTTATCTCGACGATAAGGAGCAGTTTATCAAATCCATTCCCGGCAAATCGGAAAAGAAATTAAAAGAAGCCCTGAAATCCGCCTGGGGAAAAATCCCGATACTCGAAAGCTCGAAAGAAAAAAAACGCAACGGCGTTATCGTAGTCAGCAGCGTCAAGCCCGCATGGATAAGCACTATCCGGCAGATAGTGAAAGATGACCTTGGCGAAAAAATTTATGTTATAGGCAAAGATATTCCCCTGCCCATGACGCTCTGGGTGGATGAGCCGGACAAAGTCGGCACGGACAGGGTGGTTTCCGCCGCGGCGGCGTATGACGTGATTGAAGATGCCGTTGTGGTAGCAGATTTCGGAACCGCCGTTACTATCGATCTGGTCGACCAGCACGGCGTCTTTCTCGGCGGGGTTATCTGCCCCGGTTTCGAGATCAGCGCCAAGGCATTAAAGGATAATACTGCCCAACTGCCGAACATTAAAGTGACAAAACCCAAAGCGCCTTACGGCAGAAATACCGCCGAAGCCATAAATTGCGGTCTGTATTATTCCATAGTCGGCGCACTACAGGAAGTCATAAGGCGCTACGCGGATAAAATCGGC
Organism: Sedimentisphaerales bacterium; assembly: GCA_016933295.1. GTDB lineage: Bacteria > Planctomycetota > Phycisphaerae > Sedimentisphaerales > Anaerobacaceae > JAFGPS01. The sequence continues at coordinate 10,089 of JAFGBG010000095.1, forward strand.
AAATGGCCGCAGACGGTCATTACCGGCTCGGGCGCAAAGACAATTCATACCGACTGCGATTTTATAGATAACTATGTGCCGAACCTTGTCGTCAAAGGTGTCTTTTTAGCCTACAAAAAATATATTGAAAAAAAATCCCGGCAGCAATAAATGCTCCATATCTGCTGTGCTATACTCGAGTTTGTCTTATGAGATATGAATAATGAATGTTTATGCCGCAGTAATGACAGGTAAAGGTACAGGGGCTATATCGACGATTCAGATATTCGGGGATTCGGCGGAAAATGTAGTCAGAAAGATATTCAAACCGGTGGGTACAGACACGGCAAAATTCGAGTCCGGCAAAATTTTGTTAGGCACAATTTACGACGGCGAGAAAAAAATCGACCAGGTGACAATAGGCTGCGAGCAGCCGCGAACTTATGCCGTTAACTGCCACGGTAATCCTCTTATAGTGGAGATGATTATGCAATTGCTTCGGCGAAACGGAGCCGAAATTCTGACAGCCGAGCAGCTTAATATAAAAATCCTGACAGAACAAAAAAACAGCAATACGATTGCAATCGAAGCAAAACTGGTCCAGCCGAAAGTCAAAACACTCCTTGGAACGAAAATCATAGCGAACCAGATAGATGCCGGTCTGAGCAAAACGGCGGAAGGCTGGCTCGAAAACATCGACAAAATTGCTCCTGAAAAAATAGCAGCCGAAGCAAACCGGATACTTCAGGCAAGCCAGACTGCGAAACCAATTATCTACGGCTGCGAAGCCGTTCTGACAGGTCCGCCCAACAGCGGCAAAAGCTCGCTGCTTAACCTCATGGCCGGTCGGCAAAAATCAATCGTTACCGACATAAGCGGAACAACCCGCGACTGGGTCACCGCCGAGTGCCAAATCGATTCTCTTGCACTGGTACTGACAGACACTGCCGGGCTGGATGAAAATCTGCCGGACTCACCGGATAATATCGAAAAGGCCGCCCAGAAAAAAGCCTTTGAAACTCTTGAGCAGGCGGATTTGATCCTATTTGTCATCGACAACAGCCAAAACAAGCAACCCAATTACAAATTAATTCAGAAATTCGATCACAGAAAAGTCATTACAATCCTTAATAAATCCGACCTTCCGGCAAAATTCAATACCGGAAAACTGCCGGACTTTTTATCGAACGCGGTACAAATAAGCGCCAAAACCGGCTCCGGAATCGAGAATCTGACAGAAAAAATCTCGCAAACCACGGGTGCGGTGGGCTTTGATACGCAAAGCCCCGTCTGTTTCACAGACCGACAAGCCAATCTGCTCGAAAAATTAACAACGGCAAAATCCACAGAACAACTCGCTTCTGCGACAACAGAGTTGTTAAACGGCACGCTTTGTGTATAATCACATCCATGACTCCAAGCAATCAAAATATGACGCCTGCGATGAAGCAGTTTCATAAATTCAAGCAACTGCATCCCGACTGCATTTTATTTTTCCGCATGGGCGATTTCTACGAGACATTCTACGAAGACGCCAAAACCTGCTCGAAGGTCCTCGGCCTGACGCTTACCAGCCGCAACAAAGGCACGAATCCCATCCCGTTGGCCGGAGTGCCGTATCACGCCGTCGAAGGATACCTGAAAAAAATGCTGCAGGCAGGTTACAAAGTCGCCGTCTGCGAGCAGGTCGAAGACCCGAAGACGGCAAAAGGTGTCGTCAAGCGCGACGTCGTGCGAATCGTCACGCCCGGCACGCTTACCGATGATATCCTGCTGAATTCCAAGGAGGACAACTTCCTTTGTGCCGTCGGTCTGGGCACAAAAGGCCGTGCCGCCGTCAGTTGGGTTGATATTTCTACGGGGCATTTTTTCATCCGGCAAATTTCCGAAGATAAGCTGTTAGACGAGCTGCTGCAATTATCACCCGCCGAGTGCCTGCTCGCCGACAGACGCGGCGAATTATTCGAGGCCGAAACAAAAAAACTGATTAGAGACATCACGCAGCTCACCAAAGCCGTTATCACCGAACGTCCCGGCTGGTATTTCGATCCCTACCAGGCGAGGCAGCGATTGCTGAAGCATTTCGGCACGGCGACTCTCGAAGGTTTCGGCATATCCGACGATGACGATGTACTTGTCGCACCCGCCGGGGCTATTATCGAATACCTCAACGAAACTCAGAAAACCACGCTTGGCCATATCAGGAACCTGAGAAAAATCGAGCGACGGGATTATCTGCAAATCGACCCCGCTTCTTTGCGCAGCCTGGAAATCCTTCAGACCATCCGCGGCGAAAGCAGCAAAGGCTCGCTGTTAGAGAGCCTCGACGAGACCATTACCGGCATGGGCGGCAGAATGTTCCGAAACTGGCTGTGTATGCCGCTGTGCGATATTACTGCCATCGAACAACGTCAGGACGCCATCGAAGAGTTAAAAGACGCCGCAACCGAATCGGCGGAAACTCGCAGACTGCTTTCAAATATAGCCGACACCGAGAGAATCGCCGCACGCATCAGCACGTTCAGAGCGACGCCGCGTGACCTTGTCGCCCTTGCGAAGACGCTGCGGCAAATTCCGCTGCTGCGGCAATTACTCGAAAAGTTTCGCTCCGAGCTTCTCGTGCAGCTTGCCGGGCAATGCGACAGTATGGACGAATTAGCCGAGCTGCTCGATACGTCAATCGAGCCGGAACCGCCCACGCACCTTCGCGACGGCGGAGTCATAAGGACAGGATTTTCCGAAGAGCTTGACCGACTGCGCTCGATTTCCAGAGATGGACAAAAATGGCTAAAAAATTTCCAGAAGAGCCAAATCGAGCAAACCGGCATCGCGAATCTGAAAATCGGCTTCAATAAAGTTTTCGGCTATTATATCGAAGTGGGTCACTCGTCGGCAGAAAAAGTCCCTGCAAATTATATCCGTAAACAGACGATAAAAAACGCCGAACGATATATCACCGAAGAGCTGAAAGAGTATGAAACGCAGGCACTCAGCGCCGAGGAAAAAGCGATAGAGTTGGAGCAGCAGCTTTACGACCAGCTTCGCCGGCAGTGCCTTCAGTATATCGACCGGCTGCAAGTACTCGCCCAAACCGTCGCACAATGCGATTGCCTTATGTCGATGGCTTATTTAGCCGGGCGGCGAAACTATATCCGTCCAAAAATATCCAATAACGGCAGGTTAATAATTCACGAAGGCAAACACCCGGTCCTGGCCGAAACACTCGGGG
>JAFGBG010000096.1 GCA_016933295.1 Sedimentisphaerales bacterium
CGGAGAGTTACTAAGGTTTTTTAAGAAAACCGGCGGTCGATTCCATAATGCGTGCGCGAAGCTGTCTGTTTTGGTTCTTTATATTCTGGTTTTTCATATCTTCGAAATTGGCCATGCAGAACCGGCAGCCGAGCTTGTTGAGATGGAAATCGACGTAATCATGCCATTGTTTGTCGAGTGTTCCGAGAAGATATGCCCCGATAGTACTTCGTTTCGGGCAACTGAATCTTTGTAGTTTCCAGATATCGGTCAGGAGGTTCTCGAATTCCTCCGATGACGGATCTGCGGGCAGGCTCGATGATGCGATACGCTCGCGAATCTGCTTCAGGCTTCGATGCTTAATCAGAGCAACATTTTTTTCGTCTATCCCCAATATTTTCGCCGTATCTTTGTTGGAAATGTGGCAATAGAATAAAAGTTCTATAATCTGCAGCTCACGGAATTTCAACGCACTTTTGAATCCATCCACCAGCTCGGCCAAAGCATCTGTCAGCGCAACTTTTTGCATCTGATATTGTTCGTCGGCCTTGAAATACCAGCTTGCTGTCTGGGTCGGGCCGGCTAAAGACTCGAAAGGATCCGAAGCATCCTCGTCGTACTGACTGCTGTAGCTATCCTGAATCAGGCAGAAGTGCTTTGCCTTGCGGCTGCGGTAGGTGTCTATGATTTTACGCCGCAGCAGAGAAAACAGAAATGTTTCGAGCGCGCATTCTCCTCTATAGCCCTGCAGATTCTTGATAAAGGCGACAAATGTTTCCTGTACGGCGTCCTCGGCGTCGGCGGACTGAAAGAGCTTGGCCCTGGCAAAACTCATCAGACGGCCGCGATATCGGTCCACAAATTCCGACCATGCCTGAGTGTTACCTAAACGGATTTTGTCTAAAAGATACTGCTCGGCCTTTGTGACTCTCAGTAATGAGTCTCCATGGCTGTTCATATTCGATTTCATGCCGGTATATTATACTTAAATCCCGGCTAAGCGAAAAACAGAATTATTATGATTGCTATAAGAACAATACCGGCAATCCGCAGCGACCATGAATAATAGCCTTTTGTTGCCGCATTGAGAAATACATACGCGACAATAATAAGCACAAGCATACCTGTGAAGGAAATAAACATTTTCGCCAGGTTATGTTTCCTTGCCCGTGCCATGTTCAATTTGCTACGGACCAATCGGGTGAGTTTTTCGGCGGAGGTGTCGATAAGCAGCGCCTGTCGCCATATTTTACCTGCGCTGCCCTCGAAGCTCTGCACGAACCGATCCGCAATCAGGCCGTTTTCAAGAATATCGCTTGAGCTGAGCTGTATCGGATCCTGAAGATTTGTCAATAATGGGCCGACTTGACTACATGCGTTTTCCATTGCTTGCCGGTTGGCTTCGGCTTCGGTCAGGCAGCTTTCGGACGACCTTGCGATTATTAACTGTTGATGCGGCTGTCTGTTTATAAAACCGGAAAAATCTTCTATCCACGGTTTTTCAACAAAATTAACGTTTACAGTCGCTTGTTGCTGATGGTTTGCTAAAATATTACCTTGTATTGTTCCGGCGGTCCCTTTATTACCTGAGCTGTCCGACCATGAAACAGGCTGTGCGGAATATTTCATGAAAAAATATACGCCGATCTTATTTTCCGCTTGGGTGGGGTTTCCCAGCTCTATTCTGCATTTAATAGCAGGATAAAGTTTTGCCAAAACTTCTTTTAATTCTTCTACAAGCTCGATGTCTTGTGAATTCCGGTAAACTATAATTTCCTCCGGCGAATCGGCTTCGGTAATATATGAAATGTATTTAGAAAGTTGCCGTCCGAGAGAGCTCACGGCGGATTTTTTAGATGGGTATATATCGGCTATAAACTCATCCTCGACACCAGGCGACCAAATTGCCGTGTTGATATATACGGGTTCTTGTGTTGCGCTCGGTAATAAAGGTATGGCCTGTTGTCTTACTATCGACCTGCGTGTACCAAGCCTCAGAACAAAAAACGATGCGAACAGGACAAGTAGAACCAAAGCCATGATGGCCGCGACCTGGGGTTTTTTAATACAGAGCCAGACGAACAGAACCAGCAAAGCAATCGCCGCTGATAAAAGAAGAATCAATACCGGTAACATAAAAAAACTTATATTATGACTTACCATCAGCTTACTCCTTGATTGGGCATGGGATTTAATACAGTTTGTTTACGTCGGGGTGGCCATGCCAGAATAATAACAGAGACAAGGAAAATAGATGCAGCAAAAAACGCTTCTCCGTCCATGCAGCTATCCAGCAGCTTTTCAAAAGCAGGTCCGAGTTGACTATTATTCAGGGATTCCTGGATATTTCTGAAGCGATATCCACCAGTGCAGTCGATGAAAAGAAAAATTGCGAAGAGAAGACCGCCCAATCCAAGCACTGCCCGCAGCAGATGCCGGATTCCCAAATGCCGCCGGCCCATGATCATGAAGACTGCGGCAAGAAGCAGCGAGACAACCGTAATTATGGATCCAAGACGTACGACAAGTTCGGGCCACTGTGAGTATCCGAAAAACTGCTCCGCTTCCGAGGCCAATCCCGTATCGAGCCAGCCTGCCGCGATAAAATGCGGCAAATGAAGACCGGTTATTACTCCGATGATGACTGCTAAAACCGTAAGAACAAAACCAAGACCGGAAGATAAAAAGGCCAGCGGATGAAACTGCTGATAGATAACACTCGTGGTAGAGGGGGCGGGAGCCGGCTTCGGTGCTTGTGCCGCCCGGGGTGATTGCGCTTTTTGTACCGGTCTTTCGACAGCAACAGCTTTAGGCTCGCCGGCACGTGCCGGCATCACGGGTCTGGGTACGAATTTATCTTTTTTCAGTTCTTCTTTATCCTGCCAGACCACGAGCGGCAAACCATAACGATCTTTAAATTGCCCCGTTAAAATCATAATAACATCGATAATTTGCCCGATTAAAAAAAGCCCGCCCGTAAAGAACCAGAGTATACCTGTCCCGATTTTGCCGACATAAAACCTTTGAAGGCCGTGAATTCCGAACAGGCCTCCAGACGACAGCAGCAACGCCACAAGTCGTTTGAAAGAAGAAACGCCGGGAGCTAATTGCGGAGGTCTAAATACCGGCGGCGCCGGAGGTATTACCGGGGCATGACCGGCGACCGCGCTGGCCGGAATAAATGCAATAACAAAAAACGCCACGGCGGGGAATATTACCAGAAACAGAGCTATCGCGAACTCTTCTTCGTGTAAATTCACACAGCCCATATAAATGGCCGAAGTCACGATAGTAAGGATACAGGTAAGCAGTAACGCCGGTTTAACGAGATAACGATACCAGCCGTTGAATCGACTGCGGCAGGAACCGATGAAAAAGAATATCGATAATATCAGACTGTCGATGCCGACGGCTATACCAACGGCAAAGTCTTTGCCCCCAAGCTTGACACCTGAGTAAATAATCAAGAACAATCCCAGTGCCAATGCACATAGAGAAGCGACTGACCAAGCCGACCGCATCGATGCCGGTACGGCTCCTGTCGCCAGGCTCCGATGAAACTGAGTATCTTTCTTTTTTATCTGCCTGTGGCCCGTAGGAACATTCTGGTCGGCCCTGCCGAACGAGCTGGCAGTCTGGACAACCAGTGATGTCCCGGCAAGAACAGCCGCGATAATAACGGGATTCACACCGAAAATTCCTGCCGCTATCGCACCAAGCAGACCAATCCATAGAGCCGAGCCGAGTGACAATCGGTTTGTCCGGTCTTGTGAGGTGATTCGACTCCAGTCAACAAAAAGCATCGGCAGGAACATTGACATCCATGCGCCGACATCCGGAAAGACTCTTCCTCCCAGACCGAAGAATCTGAAGGGACTATGAAATCCTTGATTCAGGTGACTAAACTCTCCTCTGATTTTCAAATGAAGACCAAAGATTTCCGGCAACATAATCCCAAGCAGCACGGCTAAAAACGAGGCAAGAGCACAGGTGGCCAGTTTCGAAAGCCATCGTGAATGAGTTTCGAGATTTGCAAACCATTGCCACTGTATAGAGGATATAATCACTTTCGAGCAGACAACGGTCATAACGAATACAATCAGCATCGTCTGCGGGATAACGTCTGCATTATCAATGCCCCGGAGCAAACCGGCTCCAAGGGCCACAATAATCATAGAAATAAATGCAAGTATGCGACGCTGCTCCGGCAAAATAGGGTCGGTTACCCCCGGAATACGTGTTTTCCCGCCGCCTAAAATCTTATCGACATTCGCATCGACTTTGTCGGCAACCGAGCGTCCGAAATCGTCGGCCTGTTGCGCAAATCGTCGGGCGGTATCGGAGATTTGTTTTCCCGTACTTTCTGCCGGAGCAGTACCGACAGGAACTTTATCCGAATCGGGCTTTTTGCCGATATCAACTTTTGCCGCAACGTGCCCGGCGACTATCGATAGCTCATCCGGCGAAAAATGAGATACACTGTTTCGGATATTTTCCGAGCCGAAAAGATCCTCCACCATTTCCTGAACGCTCTGATATCGCTCGTCCGGATCCTTTGCTAATGCTTTTTTTATCACGTGGGCAAAAGGCTCTTCGATTTCTGCCAGCTCGGGATCGGCGGTCATGTGCTTCATCAGGATTTCGCCGGGGCTGCCACCTACGAAGGGAACCTGACCGGTCAGCATTTCGTATAAGAGCACACCTAAGGCGTAAATATCTATACCGAAATTATACTTGCCGGCTCCTATCTCCGGGGCCATATAATGCACTGTTCCGACGGTGATGGTATGGCCGCTGTGGCGGCTGGCACTAATGGACTTGGTCAGCCCGTAGTCGCCGACTTTGACATAGCCGTTTTCGTAAAAAATATTGCTGGGCTTGAGGTCGCGATGGACGATGCCGCACTCATGCAGGTACGACAGGCCTTTGGCTATCTCACGGAGAAAAAATGCCGACTTTTGAACGCCGAGCCCGTTGGGTGATTCCAGAAGAAGGTCGCGCAACGACGGCCCGGAGACATATTCCATAATTACGAACGGCTCGTTGTGTTGATTGTGTTTGACATCGAAGATAGTCACCAGGTGCGGACTCTTGAGATTCATGCACTGGGTGATTCCCCGCAATTCGATTTGTTCGTAGTTCTGGACCGCTTTAATAGCGACTTCTCTGCCGCCGTCACTGAGTGCATAGTACACCTCTCCGAATCCTCCAGATCCGGCTGCCCTCTGGATTGTATATCCTTCGAGGGGGCGGTCACCGTGTTTGTATCGATATCTTTGCATTTTCTTCCCGCTGTACTACGCCTTTGGTTTATCCGTAATTCAAATTCACGCTTTTACCTTTGTTAATACAAATGAGAGCCGGCCTATTCTGATCTGTTTGTCGACGACCAGAGAGGCGGACGGGCCGGCCGGTTTCTCGTCAATCAGCACTTTTTGGGCCGCTTTACAAAGCAGCCGGTCGTTTTGAGCATAGATCGTAACGGTTTCGTCGAGGGATTCGGCAAGAATATGGTTTCCGCCGGACGGCCCTATTAAAATGTCACGATCCATTAATATAATATGCCGAATATCGGCCCGTCCCAGTCTTGCCCCTGAGAGGATCAGCATTGCCGTTGTGCTTGC
>JAFGBG010000097.1 GCA_016933295.1 Sedimentisphaerales bacterium
GCAAGCACAACGGCAATGCTGATCCTCTCAGGGGCAAGACTGGGACGGGCCGATATTCGGCATATTATATTAATGGATCGTGACATTCTGGTAGGACCGTCCGGCGGAAATCATATTCTCGCCGAACACCTCGACGAAACTGTCACGATTTATGCTCAGAACAATCGGCTGCTCTACAAAGCGGCCCAACAAGTGCTGATCGACGATAAACCGGCCGGCCCGTCCGCCTCTCTGGCAATGGACAAACAAATCAGAATCGGCCGGATTTCATTTGTATTAACAAAGGTAAAAGCGTGAATTTAAATTACGGATAACCCAAAGGCGTAGTACAGCGGAAAGAAAATGCAAAGATATCGATACAAACACGGTGACCGTCCTCTTGAAGGATTCACAATCCAGAGGGCCTCCGGATCCGGAGGATTCGGAGAGGTTTATTATGCACTCAGCGACGGCGGCAGAGAAGTCGCCATTAAAGCAGTCCAGAACTACGAACAAATCGAGCTGCGCGGAATCACCCAGTGCATGAACCTCAAGAGTCCGCATTTGGTGACTATCTTCGATGTCAAACACAACCAGCACAACGAGCCGTTCGTAATTATGGAATATGTCTCCGGGCCGTCGTTGCGCGACCTTCTTCTGGAATCGCCCAATGGGCTCGGTGTTCAAAAATCGGCATTCTTTCTGCGCGAGATAGCCAAGGGCCTCTCATACCTGCACGAGTGCGGCATTGTCCATCGCGACCTAAAGCCAAGCAATATTTTTTACGAAAACGGCTACGTCAAAGTAGGCGACTACGGCCTGACCAAATCCATTAGCGCAAGCCGCCACAGCGGCCATACCATAACCGTCGGAACCGTGCATTATATGGCCCCGGAAATCGGCGCAGGCAAATATAATTTCGGCATAGATATTTACGCCCTGGGGGTGCTCTTATTCGAGATGCTGACGGGACAGGTTCCCTTCGTGGGCGGCAGCCCCGGCGAAATCCTGATGAAGCACATGACAGCCGATCCCGAACTGGATGAAATCGAAGAGCCTTTTGCCCACGTGATTAAAAAAGCATTAGCCAAAGACCCGGACGAGCGATACCAGAGCGTCCAGGAAATGGTGGAGGATCTTTTCGGCTCGGAAAATATCCGAAACAGCGTATCTCATTTTTCGCCGGACGAGCTATCGATAGTAGCGGGACATATTGCCGCAAAAGCAGATATCGGGAAAAAACCTGATTCGGATAAACCTCCCGTTGGTACTGCCGTGGTAGAAAGTACAGGAAAACAAATCACCGATACCGCCCAGCGATTCGCGCAACAGGCCGACGATTTCGGACGCTCGGTTGCCGATAATGTCGATGCGAATGTCGATAAAATTTTAGGCGGTAGAAAAACACGTATACCGGGAGTGACCGACCCGATTCTGCCGGAGCAGCGCCGCATACTTGTATTTATTTCTATGATTATTGTGGCTCTCGGAGCCGGCCTGCTGCGAGGCATTGACAATGCATCCGTTATCCCGCAAACAGTGCTGATGGTATTCGTGATGACCATTGTCTGCTCGAAAGTGATTATATCCTCACAGCGGCACTGGTTTGCAAATCTCGATACTCATTCACGGTGGTTTTCAAAACTGGCTACCTGTGCTCTTGCCTCATTTTTAGCCGTGCTGCTTGGAATTATGATTCCGGAACTTTTCGGCCTTCTAAAAAACGGTGCAGAGTTTAGTCACCTTAATCAAAAATTTAATACTCCTTTCAGATTCTTCGGTCTTGGAAGAAGAGCGTTTCCGGATGTCGGCGCATGGATGTCGATGTTTCTGCCTATGCTTCTGGTTAACTGGGATCGAATCAGTTCGCCCAATCGGGCGGAGCGTCTGTCTCTCGGCACAGCCTTATGGATAGGTCTGCTTGGCGCGATAGCGGCGGGAATCTTCGGCGCCAGTCCTGTGATTATCGCGGCAGCTCTTGCCGGGACATCGTTAGTCGTCCAGACCGCCTGCTCGTTCGACAAAGCCGACCAGAATGCTCACACGGACCAAAGACAAACAAAAAAGAAAGATACTCAATTTCACCGGAGCCTGGCGACAGGAGCCGTACCGGCATCGATGCGGTCTGGCTGGTTAGCCGCATCTTTAGGCGCATTGGCGTTGGGATTGTTCTTGATTATTTACTCAGGTGTCAAACTTGGGGGCGATGACTTTGCGTTTGGTATAGCCGTCGGCGTCGACAGCCTGATATTGTCGATATTCTTTTTCATAGGTTCCTGCCGAAGTCGATTCAATGGCTGGTATCGTTATCTTGGAAAACCGGCTTTACTGCTAACCTGCATCCTTACTATCGTGACTTCGGCGATTTATATGGGCTGTGTGAATTTACACGATAAAGAGTTCGCGATAGCTCTGTTTCTGATAATCTTCCCCGCCGTGGCGTTTTTTGTCATTACATTTATTCCCGCCCGAGCAGTCGCCGGCAGCGTCCCCAGAACTGTTGCTCCTCCGGCACCTCCCGTATTTCGTCCTCCACAGTTAGCACCCGGAGTCTCCTCTTTCAAACGTTTCGTGGCATTATTACTGTCATCGGGAGGTTTGTTTGGTATTCACGGCCTTCAGAGGTTTTATGTGGGCAAAATCGGGACAGGCATTCTCTGGTTCTTTACGGGCGGGCTGTTTTTAATCGGGCAAATTATCGATGTCATCATGATATTAACGGGGCAATTTAAAGATCGTTACGGTTTGCCGCTCGTAGTCTGGCACGATAAAGACGAGCTTAAAAAAGACAAACTCGCAGCCAGGCCGGCTATACCGGTACGTGCCCCCGAACCTAAAGCTGTTGTGACGGGAAGACCTGTACAAAAAGCGCAACCGCCCCGGGCGGCACAGGCACCGAAGCCTGCTCCCGAATTCAGGACCACGAGTGTTATCTATCAGCAGTTTCATCCGCTGGCCTTTTTATCTTCCGGTCTCGGTTTTGCTCTTACTGTTTTAGCAGTCATCATCGGAGTAATAACCGGTCTTCATCTGCCTCATTTTATTGCTGCAGGCTGGCTCGATACGTCACTGGCATCGCAAGCGGAAGAGTTTTTCGGATATTCCCAATGGCCCGAACTTGCCGTACGTCTGGGATCTATAATTACGGTTGTCTCACTGCTTCTTGCCGCTGTTTTCATGATCATGGGCCGACGCCATTTGGGAATCCGGCACCTGCTGCGGGCGGTGCTCGGATTAGGCGGCCTTTTCTTCTCAATTTTTCTTTTCATTGATGGTATCGGTGGATATAGGTTCAGAAATATTCAGGACTCCCTGAATTCCCGACAAATCGGCCCTGCTTTTGAAAAGCTGCTTGATAACTGCACCAGTGAAGAGGCGGTTTTTGCGGCATTTATTTTCCTTGTCTCTGTTATTATTCTGGCATGGCCTCCCCGACGTAAACAGATAGTTACAACATCTGCGCCCAATCAAGGAGCAAGCTTATGAGCGCGACACCTATAAGTATTTTTATGTTACCAGTATTGGTTCTTATTTTATCAGCGGCGATTGCTTTGCTGGTTCTGTTTGTCTGGCTTATTATTAAAAAACCACAGATAGCAGCTATCGCGGCTGTGGTTTTACTTGTCCTGTTTGCATCATTTTTTGTTCTGAGGCTCGGTACACCCAGACGGATAGCAAGACAACAGGCCATACCTTTATTACCAAGCATATCCCGACCCGTATATACCAATACGGCAATTTGGTCGCCTGGTGTCGAGGATGAGTTTATAGCTGATGTTTACCCGTCAAAAAAATCCGCCGTTCGCTCTCTCGGCAGGCAACTTTCCAAATACATCTCTTATATTACCGAATCCGATTCGCCGGAGGAAATTATAGTTTACCGGAACTCCCAAGATATGGAGCTTGTAGAAGAATTAAAGAAAGTGATAGAAAAAAATTATCCTGATATTACATGCAGAATAGAGCTGGGACACGTCAGCCAGGTAGAAAATAAGATCGGCGTATATTTTTCCATGCACTATACCGCCGAGCCGGTTTCATGGTCGAACGGCTCAGGTAATAAAGAAACCGCCGGAAAAATCCAAGGGAATATTTTAGCAAAGCAACAGCAAAAAGCGACGGTGGAAGTTAATTTTGTCGAAAAGCCGTGGATAGAAGATTTCTCCGGTTTCATAAACAGACAGCCGGATCAACAGTTAATAATCGCCAGGTCGTCGGAAAGCTGCCTGACCGAGGGCGAAGCCAACCGCCAGGCAATGGAAAACGCATGTAGCCAACTCGGCCCGTTCCTGACAAATCTACACGACCCGATACAGTTTAGCTCGAACGATATTCTTGAAAACGGCCTTATTGTGGACCGGTTCGTGCAAAGCTTCGAAGGTAGCGCAGGCAAAATATGGCGGCAGGCAATGCTTGTCGATATATCCGCCGAAAAACTTAATCGGCTGATTCGTCACAAAATGAACATGGCTCGGGCAAGAAAAAACAGTCTGGCGAAAATGTTTGTTTCTTTCGCAGGTATGCTTGTGCTTATTATTGTCGCGTATGTATTTCTCAATGCGGCAACAAAAGGCTATTATTCATGGTCGCTGCGAATCGCCGGTATTGTTCTTATAGCAATCATAATAATTCTGTTTTTCGCTTAGCCGGGATTCGGTATAATATACCGGCATGAAATCGAATATGAACAGCCATGGAGACTCATTATTAAGAGTCACAAAGGCCGAGCAGTATCTTTTAGACAAAATCCGTTTAGGCAACACGCAGGCATGGTCGGAATTTGTGGACCGATATCGCGGCCGCCTGATGAGCTTTGCGATGGCAAAGCTCTTTCAGTCCGCCGACGCCGAGGATGCCGTACAGGAAACATTTGTCGCCTTTATCAAGAATCTGCAGGGCTATAGGGGAGAATGTGCGCTCGAAACATTTCTGTTTTCTCTATTGCGGCGTAAAATCATAGATACCTATCGCAGCCGCAAGGCAAAACATTTCTGCCTGATTCAGGACAGCTACAGCAGTCAATACGACAAGGAAGCTTCGGATCCTTTCGAGTCTTTAGCCGGGCCGACCCAGACGGCAAGCTGGTATTTTAAAGCCGACGAACAATATCAGATGCAGAAAGTTGCACTGACAGAGGCTTTGGCCGAACTGGTGGATGGTTTCAAAAGTGCGCTGAAATTCCGCGAGCTGCAGATTATAGAACTTTTATTTTATTGCCATATTTCCAACAAAGATACGGCGAAAATACTGGGGATAGACGAAAAAAACGTTGCTCTGATTAAGCACCGAAGCCTGAAGCAGATTCGCGAACGCATTGCGTCATTGAGCTTACCTGCCGACCCGTCATCGGAGGAATTCGAGAACCTCCTGACCGATATCTGGAAACTACAAAGATTCAGTTGTCCGAAACGAAGCACCATCGGCGCATACTTGCTCGGAACACTCGACAAACAATGGCATGATTACGTCGATTTCCATCTCAATAAGCTCGGCTGTCGTTTCTGCATGGCAAATTTCGAAGATATGAAAAACCAGAATATAAAGAACCAAAACAGGCAGCTTCGCGCGCGTATTATGGAATCGACCGCCGGTTTTCTTAAAAAACCTTAGTAACTCTCCGTCAAAAAGTTACTTACTTCTCATCAGTCGCTCTCAAGACCACAATTTCCGGCAAAAAATCTGAAATATTCAATTATGGCCCGCGACTAAGAATTATGGACATAATAAAAATCAGATATCAATAAGGAGTATATCATGAGCGATTATCCACATTTAACGTACAAAAAACACACATTTTTATCGGCTTTGGCGATGGGATTCAGTGCCGTTTTGATTGCACTTATTATCTGCGGCACGACAATAGCAATATACAGCATACATTTTGCCGGCGAAAAAACCGAGCGGCTTGTTTCAATAGCTGAAAACGCCGTCCGGGGGCTTCCCGAACTGCAGAAATCCCTGCCCCCTATCCTGGCGGATGTTCTCGACGACCGCCGTCAGCCGCAGTACTGCAACCAGCTTGAGATTACAGCCGATACAAGCTACATTCAGGATAGATACGGCAGGTTGAGAACTGCTATTCAAATCGTCAATAACGGTCCGGAAGTTGTTTCGCTGCTTTCGCTCCGTCTCGTTATTCTGGATGAGCATAACGAAATTCTTGCCGAATCGAACGAATGGGCGGCGACACCGATTGCCGTCGAGGATGATTGGCGCGGTCCGCTGATGCCGGGCTCGAGCCGGCGATTTATTTCGTACCGCGGCAGGAATTTGCCTTTTTCCGTCATCGATGATTTAAAGACGGAGGTGGAAATCACTGACATACGAGTCTGGAACGGCAATAAAGAACTTCCTTCAGGCTCGACAAGCGAGACGGAGATAAGTCTCTCGAACGCGGCAGAATTATTCTAAAAAAAACGGCGTCGATTCCTTAGGCCGGGCCTTGTAGGAATCAACGGCCGTTTTTATCCAATTTTTTGCATTGCCGGGTTCGGCTACTGCTTATATAAGAATTACTTCGTCTCAACAGCAATCATCTCACTGTTCCGGAGGATACAACAAAATATCGTCAATGTACAGAACACCTTTGCCTCCGGTTATTCCGGTTCTCTCAAGGCCGATATCAAGCTGCGTGACATTCGTAAGAGCAATTCCGAAGTCCGACAGAGCAATATCCCACGGGATCCACTCGGTTTTTGTCAGATTGTTAGCGTCGCCGTCGTAGGTGATTTTTGAATCGTTAAGCTTCACATACAGTTGCTCCGTTGCGGCATTATTCGGGTCGCCGTAGAACCAGAGCCTCAATACGCCAACACCTTTTACCGTCCAATCCTTTCCGATTGCAAGATCCTCGGCATTCGCCGTAACTTCCGAATAGCTCGCAACACTGTTATCATAAAACAGCGGAGCGGATTGAATGCCGCCGTGAACTATATCGGTCTCAACAAAATGTTCACCATCGGCAAAAATCGGTTCCGGGTAACCCATCGTAGAACCGTTAACCGTAGGATTGTCATAACCATCAGTCCAAGTCATATAAATTCTATTGCTTCCGACCTGGTCGATATTTAGGTCGTTGTAGGACTCAAAATCGTCCACGATAAGATAATCGAGTACTGAAAAGCTCCATACTCTGCCTTTGCTCACAATCGAATCGGCATCGATTTCATCTATTCTCCAGTAGTAAGTTGCACCCCAATCAAAACCTTCCGGCGGGCTGTAACTATTCGAATCCTGCGAGCCTCGATATATACCACTCGTATCGGAGGCATCCGCATCAATGACGGCTGTCCGGTCGGTACCGAAATAGACATCGTGCCGGAAGGCATTATCACCGGCATTCCAGCTAATCGGATCGGCGCGTGTCATTTCAGATGCAGATTCGTTTGCCGGTTTCGGATTCCAGGCAAGTACCGGGTCACCCGTCATAATCCGCCTGATTTCTTCCTGTGTCGATGCCTTGTTGTATATTCTGAAATCATCAATAAAACCGATGAAATAAGTATTAGCCTCATTCTGCATTCTGCCGATCCAGTTCTGTGTGGTTTCGCCGAGATTTTGAGGCAGTAATACCACCGCATCGCTTGCAATCACACTGCCGTCAAGATAAAGCGACATAATATCGCTTGTATCATCCAGAACGACGGCTATATGATGCCATCCGGACGCTAGTGCAGACGGAGCTATTAATTGAGACTCTTCCTCGGCGCCTGCGGCCGTGATACCAAACTGCATGGGCGTGTTACCCCAGCCGCTGGTAGGCGAAAGGTACATGTAAACATCCGTGCCGGTACCGAAATCAAAAATCCCCTGCCAGGGGTCACCGATAGTGGCATAATTCACCCACACTCCAAAAGTGGAACTGGCCAGCGAACCAACTACCGGACCGATAGGCAAGCTAACCTGATCGTTGAGACCGTCGAACAGCAAGGCTCCGTCTATATTTCCGTATCTCCATTGCGGGCCGTTAATCAGAGTGCCGTGATTTCCGAGACCTGACCAGTCAAGCGCTTTGGTTCCTTCGCCTTCATCAAGCTTCCACCAGCCGACAAGATTCGGATCCGAGACAGGAATATCCGGTTCGGTTGAAAAACTCCATACGTCGCCTGTATGCGTGTTTTCGCCGTCGTTCTCACCGATACGCCAGTAATAAGTAGTACTATAATTCAGAGTACCGGGATTATATGTGGCTGCTACCGAACCTTCCCGCACAAGCGGCGGCTCAGGGTCAGTCCCGAAATATACATTGTGTCTTTGCGCTCCGAAACCGGGGCTCCAGGTAAGATTGAGATCGATGTCCAGATACTTATCTCCATCCGCCGGGTTTGGATTATAAGCGGTCAAAGGCTGAATAGTAAAGCTCCAGATATTTCCTTTATAGATTGTATAATCCGGCGAGCCGCCCACCTCATCGATCCGCCAGTAATAGGTCTGTCCCGGCACAAGACCGCCGGCTAAATAGCTATTAGAACCCTGACGTCCTTTGTAAATTTCCGCCGAAGAGACCGTGGCATTATTGACATCATCGAAATCCACCCCGATATACACATCATGCTGTTGTGCATATATGCCCGGCTGCCATTGCAGTGTAACTTCCGTACTACCGACCAGACTTTCGTTTGCCGGATTCGGCTCATCGGCCTGTAGTTGCATTCGCCAGGTCAGCAATAATTCGCTGATTATGCCGTCGGCCCTGGCATTGGAAATCGCAATATACTGGAAGTTGGGCTTTAGAGAATCAGCGACATCTACAGTACGCACCATATCGCCATCGTAATACCATGAGACCACCCAGACAGCTTCGGTTGTATCGAGAACAATCTTGATATCGTCCACGCTGGTGGTCCCGGTAGCCGCTCCATTGGCCGTCCCCGGGCCGACAAAGGTTTGGTCCTGATTGATAGTACATTCGTTTGTACGGGTCATCCCCCAATAGACTGGATTTCTCGTACCTGCATCGTCGTAGAAACGAGCCCCTGGAGTATCATTAGATGAGGTAAAACCCAGAGCAATCCAGTCATTAACACCCGCAGAACCCCGGTACGGCGAAGGACGAGTGTCTATCTTTGCGCTTAATTCATAAATATATCCATCCAGCGGAACAAAAGGCAGATAAGCACTGTCTCCCATACTGGAATTATCAAAGGTGATAGTGCCGTCCGCACTGAAATTACTTCCGGCGGCCCAAGTTTCCCCGCCGGATATATCGGGTGTCGTACCGTTCAATTCCGTACCTGCCGGGCCGTCGAAATTGTCATAGTAGATAATTTCCGCCGCAGATGCAGGGGCAACCGTGAAAAATATCAATATTAATATTCCAGGTAATATCGAGAAACCTCTCGTATACCTTCTGAAAAACAACGTGTTCTTATTCATAATCGTCCTCCTATAAAAAATTTATTTTAGCACCTAATGTTTGTGGGATTGTTTTCACAACTATTGTTTTGCCGTACCTACAACAATTTTCCGTTTTATATTGGATTTTTGACTAAATACGGCAAATCAATATCGTTTTTTGGTTGTTTCCGTTTGTAAATATCGTACCTCCTCGCAAATTTTGCACATGAATCTTATATTGCCAAATGTGCTCTATATCCAACTCTATTGCTAAATACTAATATACTAAGCTGTGACTATTTTGTCAAATTCTTTAATTTCTCGCAGGGCGGCAGTTTTTGTATGCCGCTTAAAAGTGAAATCGGAATTGAGACGGGAAAATTCAAGTCTGCCAGCCAAAAAATCATAACTAATTGTTAAAAAAAGAGCTTACGACAAAGGAGAAAAACATCACTGCTCAAAACCGCCGAAACAGAGCTTAATCGAGCCCAGGTCAAGCGGAATATTATGAAGCTGGAACCTCAACGCCGTCTTGAAATTATCTCGAATGGCATTTGAACCACCGATGAAGCACAATTCGTTGAAAGAGTTATCGGTGAAAGTTATAATGATCACCTATGTAAAATTTTTTGCTTCCACGTGATTGGTTGGATTGTATTCTGGAACGAACAGCCGGTTTGAATTTTCAATCCGGATTACTGTAATATAAGGGGCATACATATGCCCGTGGGAATTTCATTTAGGAAGGTTAGAAAATGTACAGAATCAAATTAATATGCTCCTTTATTATCACAGTGCTGACCTTGAGCATCATGCAAGCCTATAGTAGGGAATGGAATGATCCATCTGTAAATCAGGTCAATGCCGAATCCGCTCGCACTTGTTTCATGGTGTATGCAAATGCCACTTCGGCCTTGGAGTATAAACCTGAACAATCGCCGTATTATAAATCCTTGAACGGCGTATGGAAATTCGCATGGAGCCGCAAACCTGCGGATCGGCCTGTTGATTTCTATAAAGCTGGTTTTGACACAAGTTCTTGGAAGAATATCAATGTTCCGAGTAATTGGCAGTTTGAGGGATTCGGCGTGCCATATTATGCGAATATAACCTACCCGTTCGAAGCAGAGTTCCCCAAAGCTCCTGTGAATTACAATCCCGTAGGTTCTTATGTACGAACGTTCGATTTACCATCGCAGTGGCGGGGCAAACAGATATTCCTTCACTTCGGCGCGGTTAAAAGCGCATTTTACTGCTGGCTCAACGGCAAATATATAGGTTACCGTCAAGACAGCAAAACTCCGGCAGAATTCAATATCACCGAGCATCTAATTGACGGAACGAACACACTAGCGGTAGAGGTCTATCGCTGGTGTGACGGGAGTTATCTCGAAGACCAGGACATGTGGCGATTTGCCGGAATCGAGAGAGACGTTTTTTTATATGCAACAGGCCCGGTTGCTATTCGTGACATAGAAATAAAATCGCCTCTGGATGAATCCTATCTCAATGGCTTACTTTCGATTAAAATCCTTTTGAATAACTATGCCGGTCAAAACGAAAAGGCAAGTCTTACCGTAACTTTGCGAGATCGCACTAATGGAGAAACGATTTACAACGAATCGAAATCCTTCGAGTTAGAGGCAAAAAGCGAACGCTCTCTTGTGTTCGACAAGTCTATTGAGGCTCCCGCCCAATGGAGCGCCGAACATCCGAATCTGTACGACCTGATTATTACCGTTCAAGATTCCGACCGGCAAACCTTACAGGTTACGGCCCAGCGCGTGGGATTTAGAACCTGTGAAATCAAGAACGGCCAATTCTGCATTAACGGCAAACCCGTGCTCCTAAAAGGCGTAAATCGTCACGAACACAATCACATCCGGGGCCATGTGCTGACCAAAGACGATATGCTCGCGGACATCAGGCTTATGAAGCAGTTCAACATCAACGCCGTGCGTTGCAGCCATTATCCCGACGACCCGTATTGGTATGACTTGTGCGACGAATACGGACTTTACGTGGTTGACGAAGCCAATATCGAAGCGCACGGACTGGGGACATATCTCGGCGGCGAGTATGGCTATAATATGAGCTCGCCCGTCGCCGAACAGGACGACTGGCTCGATTCCATCCTCTTCCGCGTCCGGAACATGATAGAAAGAGACAAGAACCATCCCTGTATTGTCACCTGGTCGCTGGGCAACGAAGCGGGCAAGGGCAAAAACTTCGAAAAAGCCTACCAATGGGCAAAGCAGCGCGATCCGTCCCGGCCCGTTCAGTACGAGCAGGCCTGGCGCGAACAATACACGGATATCGTCGCGCCGATGTACCACCTGATTGGCCAGTTGGAAGCGTATTGCAAACTCGATGATGAAAACAGGCCGCTCATTATGTGTGAGTACACGCATTCGATGAACAACAGTACAGGAAACCTGCAGGATTACTGGGACGTGATCGAGGCCAACCCTCAACTGCAGGGCGGTTTTATCTGGGACTGGATGGACCAGGGTCTGCTCCGGCACAACAGCAAAGGCCAGAGCTATTGGGCATACGGCGGAGATTTCGGACCCGAAGGCGCGCCGAGCGACGGCACTTTTTGCTTGAACGGCATCATTTTTCCCGACCATACTCCAAAGCCTGCCCTGTGGGAGGTCAAAAAGGTCTATCAAAACGTCAAGTTCAAGGCCGATGATTTGGCCGAGGGACTTTTTACTATTTGGAATCATTTTTTGTTTACCGACCTTTCCGAGTATGACGTAAGTTACACGATTACATACCTGGATAAAACCGCCGCACAAGGCCGAATCGATTTGCCGGATGGATTAGCCGCCCAGGCATCTCGGCAGGTACGAATTCCATTTGCTTCCGTAACGCCTGAGCCGGGGGTGGAATACTTCATCAACTTTTTCGTTAAAACCCGGCAGGCAACTCCCGTCGTGCCGAAAAATCACATTGTCGCATCGGAACAGTTCAAGCTGCCCGTCTTTAAGAAACTGGCAGATACGTCACCTGCCTCAGTCGACGGCCCGGGGCTGTCCCTGAAAAAAACATACGAAGGTATTACCGTTTGCGGCAAAGATTTCACTATCATCTTCGATTCCGAAACCGCCGACCTTAAAGACTACGTGTTCCGCGGCGAGTCCCTGATTAAACACAGTCTCGTTCCGAACTTCTGGCGAATTCCCACCGACAACGACCGCGGCAATCGCATGCACGAGCGTTGCGAACCGTGGAAAAATATCGTCGCCGCACGAAAGATTCAATCCGTCGAAATCACCGAAAATACTACGGACAAGGTCGTGATAACAGCCAAATCGAAACTGCCGACCGGAAACTCGGATTATGTAAACACATATACTGTTCTTAAAGACGGCAGTATCGAAGTACAGGCCCAGATAAAGATCAATGCGAACGCACCCGAGCTGCCGCGTTACGGTATGAAACTTGCCGTTGTAGGTGATTTGAAAAACATCACCTGGCTGGGGCGCGGCCCGCACGAGAATTACTGGGACAGAAAAACTTCGGCCTTTGTCGGTTTGTATTCGGGTACGGTCATGGAACAATATACGCCCTATATCTCGCCTCAGGAAAACGGCAATAAAACAGATGTTCGTTGGGTAGCCCTGCAGGATGACAAGGGCCTGGGGCTGCTCATAGCGGGCAGGCAGCCTCTTGAAATAAATGCCCACCATTATCTTGAAGATGATTTTGACGAACGTGTGCGGCATACCTTCGATGTGCCCTTCCAAAATCTGACCGAGCTTTGCATAGACCTGCATCAGCAGGGAGTAGGCGGTGACAATAGCTGGGGCAATCCCGTTCATGATAAGTACAGGCTTCTGGACAAATCATATAACTATGGTTTTATCCTCAAGCCGATTGAAGGTGATAACAAAGAGCTCATCAGCCAGGCCGTGAATCTGCTGCCCTTATAAAAGCCTGTTAAGAATAGTGTATGACTACACGCTATACGCTGTACGCTGAATGCTAAATAAAATTGGGTTCGTTTTTTCAAGTTACTCCACTTTGTTTCGGATTTCGAGCTTAGCACTTCGAATTTCCGACCGCAGGCCGGCAAAACCTGTCCTGAGCTTGTCGAAGGATTGGGTTCGTTTTTTCAACTTATGTTACAAGCCACAGAGGCACAGAGAAAAAAACTTCCTTTACTAAATCTAACTAATTCAATATCAAACATTTACAAAACTAACCGCTATCCGCTAAACGCCATACGCTAAGTAAAATTGGGTTCGTTTTCAATTTTTTTTGAGCCACAGAGCACACAGAGGTGTTTTGAAGCCACAAAGGCACAAAAGTGCAAAAGGATGATAAGTACAGTTTTTTTCCAAATTTAGCATGTTTTTGACGTTTTTTTGCTCATTTTGTTTTGAAAATTGAGGTTTTTGAACTGTGGTTTTAACTTTTACGTTTTGATCCATTCGACTCTGCTCAGGACAAGCTTGTTTCCGCTAAACGCTGTGAACTATCCTTAGTTCAACAGGTATTATAAAGCGAACCTGCCGAAATTCAAGCAAAAAACGGCAGAATTTCAGCGTTCAGCGGATAGCGTTCAGGAACTACATGTCATTGCGAGGAGCAGAACGACGCGGCAATCTTCCATAAATACAAAAAAATAAATTTTTTTGTGATTTTCAATCAATATTTACCCCATGAGATACGCCTTATTTATAGCAGACAGCGTTCAGCTTACAGCTTTCAGATGGGCTGAAAACTGATGGCTGAAGGCTAATGGCTGTTTTTCTTTGCTGTTTAGCCGTGTAAAGATATAATTTTAACCATCAGCTTTGAGCGGGTACTATGAAAAGTCGTTGTTTTGAGGACTTAAAGAAATGGAAAAAAATCCTATTATTTCAATCTTGGAATTAAAAGGGGGCAAGTCCATATTAAATCAACAAACTCAAATAGCATCCGAGGTTCAACAACTTTCAGACTTAATTAATAGTGCTGCTAACTCATCTCCAGCACTATGGCAAAATATTTTGATCATGGTTAATATTACCGAATTCACATACTTTTCTGTTCTAGAAAATAAAAGAGAAGGAGTTGAAATATCTTCTGAAACAAATACATCAACGGTATTTAAAGTAAGGGAATTGAAATAATGGCAAAACAAACATCAATTACATGGGAATCGACTAGAGAAGACCTTAATGTATGTAGACAAAAGAATGGTAACATCGATTTTGATCGTTATCGAAGAGCCAAACTCAAGTCAGTCGAAAAACATACTGGAATTCCACTCGTTGTATATGCTACAGACTTCCTGCATGCAGAAAAAGTCAAAGCATGCCAAGGTCAAGTAGATATTGATCTGAGCGATATTCAGGGATTTCAAGAAGTTACACGAGATCTTCCAGACGGCCCCCTCGATGTTCTATTGCATTCCCCAGGAGGCTCTGCTGAAGCTGCCGAGTCAATTGTCAAACTTCTCCGTCAGAAATTCAATCCCGTTCGTTTTATTATTCCAGTGGTTGCCAAGAGTGCTGCTACTATGCTCGCATTGTCAGGAGATGAGATTCTAATGCCCTCCAGTGCAGAACTTGGACCGATCGATCCACAGTTCAGGTTAGCAGATGGAGCCGGTAGTTTTGTGCTTACTCCGGCTCAAGTATTGATAGATCAGTTCCGTCAAGCACAACAGGAAATATCCAAAAATCAAGCACTTGCACCAGCTTGGGCGCCAATTCTACAAAGATATGGTGTTGGGCTTTATCAAATGAGCCTTAATGCTATCGATCTTTCAAAGACACTTGTTAAACAATGGATGATGGCATATATGTTTAATGGCAATGCAGAAGCTGCAAAACTCTCTGATGCCGCCGTAGACTTTCTTGCTAACCATAATGCTTTCAAATCTCATGGGAGACGTGTGGATCTTACAGAACTCCAAAATCTTAGTATTGTGGCACATGACATTCGAACAATTGATACAGAACTATGGCAACATGTAGAAGAAGCTTGGTATGCTGTCGAACATACATTCCAAGGAACCGGTGTTTTCAAGTGTTTTGAAAACTCAAGAGAAAGAAGTTTTTTTAGAATTATTAAAATGGTTATTCAAGCAATTCCAAGTGGACAACAGGCGTTACAGGAGGCTTGAGAAAACTAGGGACTATGGGGCTGTTGAAAAAGCTGACGTTTTTCCTTTATCCCACTCATTATCCCTCCGGCTTTTCTATATATGAGATTTCCCCAAAATAAA
>JAFGBG010000098.1 GCA_016933295.1 Sedimentisphaerales bacterium
AGCGGACAGCGTATAGTTTTTAAATGCTTAATTTTAAGTTAGTTATGTCAATAATAATCCGTAAAGCTTCTTTGTGCCTATGTGCCTGTGGACCTATGTGCCTGTGTGCCTTTGGACCTATGTGCCTTTGCACTTTCAATATACCTCTGTGTGCTCTGTGGCGAAAAAAAATGGAAAACGAACCCAATTTTAAAATAGGCAAATTGGCACAAGCTCTTTTATAACAAATAAATAAGTGAGATTTTGACGGATTTGATTAACTATAAGGCGGTTGTTTTATCGTTGAGCCTCGGTAGATTCAATGGGCAGCCAAAGACAGGCACGGCAGCCTTTTTCATCCGAGCGGTTTTCAAGAGTCAGATATCCGCCGTGCGCCTCGGCAATCTGACGACTCAGGGCCAAACCGATGCCGGAACCTTTTGCCCTGGTTGTGAAAAACGGCACGAAGACATCGTTGGTTTCGTCAAAACCGGGCCCGTTATCCTCAATCCATACCTGCAAGTGCCGGTCTTCAATTTGCCAGCCAACCTTAACTTCCGGATTATCCGTAACACCTTCGAGACCGGCTTCTACGGCGTTGGTAATAAGGTTAATCAGTAGCTGTTCCAATTGCCCTCTATCCGCTTCGATAATCGCATCCGGACCAGGAAGAACAGTGACTTTTAATCGTGTCTCAAGGCCGCATACATGCTGTATCCATTCACGGACATTGACCTGGCCTATGACAGGTTCCGGCAGACGAGTGAGTTTCGAATAAGATTCGATAAAGCGGCCCAGCTCATCCGAACGATCCGCGATAATTTCAAGTCCTTCGAGAACATCGGGCTGCCACTGATTTTGCGAAGCATCCTTTCTGACCCTGTCCTGGAGTGTCTGGGCAACCGACTGGATGGGCGTCAGCGAGTTATTGATTTCATGCCGCATAATCTGTATTAATCTCTTCCATGCCAGGCGTTCTTCTTCGTGCAGCGTGCGTGTGAGATCGGACAGAAAGATGAGCTGATGCGATATGCCTTTTTCGCGATAAGAGGTCCGGCGTAATTCCCATCGGCGAACGCCCACCGGCAAAGCCAGATCGATTGTTCGCGGAGTTGTGCCTCTCAGGCAGTCCTCAAGTCCGATATCCGCGGCATGACGGCCCAGAATTTCTTCATCGGGCTTTCTCAATATCTGCCGGCCGCTGTCATTTACAAGACACAGACGCCCTTCCTGGTCGAAACCGAACATGGCAACATCTATCTGTGCCAGGGTTTTACGCAGCAAAGCCGTGGCTTCGACCGCCCCAAAACGCTGCTCCTGCAAAGAGCGGGTAAGAGCATTGATCTCTAAAACAAGCTCGCCGAGGGCATCTTTGCGAGAGGCACCGCGAATACGCAGGGAATAATCGCCCTCTCGCAGCGCCTCTAAGAGGTTCGAGAGCGTTCTCAGAGAATAAACCACTCTGGCCCTGAGACCGAAGGCAAATCCCAGCCATAATATCAACATAAGGCAGGTCAGTATTATGCGAGTTTGAACGGAAAAATCGCCGGACCATAGAAACCACATGGCTATGATAAATGCCGCAAGCCCGCTCGCTAACGACCGAATCAGGATTTGACGTTCGATTCTCATTTTATTCGATCTGGTATTTTTCCAGACGTCGATACAAAGCAGCGCGGCTCAATCCGAGTGCTTCGGCGGCTTTGCTGATGTCACCTTCAAATCGGGCCATTGCCTTTCGGACAGCCCGGCGCTCCATTTCTTCGAGCGTTATATTTTCAAGCCGCAAGGTTGTTTCCGGTCTTTCCGTCAGACCAAGCTCATGCGAACGTATGAGCTTGTCCCGTGTCATAAGAACCGCCCGTTCTATCGTGTGGTCCAGCTCGCGGACATTGCCGGGCCAATGATAAGACAATAAAGCCTGCATGGCGACGGGATCAAAACCTGTAATAGCCTTGCGATACTTTGTGACATAACCTCGCAGAAAGTGCGTGGCCAAAAGCGGGACGTCTTCTTTACGTTCCCTCAAAGCAGGCACATGAATCTCAACCGTATTCAAGCGATAAAGCAAATCCTGGCGAAAATCTCCCGAAGATATTTCGGAAGATAAGTCTGCGTTGGTAGCTGAAAGCACACGCACATTCACCCGGCAGGTTTTTGACGAGCCGATAGGCTCGAATTCCCCGCTTTCAAGAACACGCAAAAGTTTCGACTGAAGCTTTACCGGTACAGCGGCAATCTCATCCAGAAACAGCGTGCCTCCGTCGGCCAGTTTGAACCGGCCCAGCCGATTAGTTTTGGCATCGGTAAAAGCACCAGCCACATGGCCGAACAGCTCACTTTCGAAAACGGTTTCCGGAATACTCGCCGTATTTACGCTTACCATTGTCTTATCTTTCCGGTTCGAGGCGGCGTGCAGAGCATTTGCAACAACACCTTTGCCGCTTCCGTTTTCGCCGGTTATAAGAACATTCGCATCGGAAGGTCCCACTCGGGCAATGGCTTCCAATACGGGCTGCATTGCGTGCGATTCGGCAATAAGGGATTCGGAACTTTCGTTCTTAAGATAAACAATCTCCTGTTCGAGCTGCCTGCTTTTTCGCAGAGAGCGGCTCAGCTCGACTTGTGTTCGCAGAACCACAAGCAGCCGCTCGTTCTTCCACGGCTTCGGTATAAAATCGCGCGCGCCCCGGCGCATCGCTTCGACGGCCAGCTCCACGCTGCTCCAGGCGGTCATTACAACTACGGGAAGCATATTGTCGATTTGCTTGATTCTCGACAGCACATCAAGGCCCTGCTCTCCGGAAGTTTGCCCCCGCACGTAGTTAAGATCCATAAGAACAACATCGAAATCTCGGGTTTTAACCGATTCTATGATTTCGGCAACGGATGAAGCCGTCTCAATCTGAAAACCTTCCGGCTTTAGCAGTAAACGCAGAGCCTTAAGAACGTCAGGCTG
Organism: Sedimentisphaerales bacterium; assembly: GCA_016933295.1. Lineage (GTDB taxonomy): Bacteria > Planctomycetota > Phycisphaerae > Sedimentisphaerales > Anaerobacaceae > JAFGPS01. The sequence continues at coordinate 2,939 of JAFGBG010000098.1, forward strand.
GTCATCGGCAACAAGAATACAGGGTTGTTCGTAAGGCTTTTGTGTTTCTGACATAAATTATTCCACTTACTACAAAGCGATTATTTAGTCTGAATTAAATCCATAACTGGAAATTATTTAAAGAACTTTTGTATCGTCGTGTTAAAATCATAAACCAAATGCTCAAGAAGGTAAAGGAGAAATAAGATTTTGTTTAGTGCCGTCAAAAGCGGATCAAGGATATTCAATTTTTATCATTGACTCAAAAAAAGATTTTTCAATTGATTCCAATTCGAGAAAGATTTTGCTATTATAGCAGAATTGGGAAGCCTTATTGTAGAATCGGGCGTTCCTTTATTACACAAAAACCTGTATTTCTATAGATAAAAATTTATCATCGACATTCAACTTAATACAACCGAAGGAGACAAACCGATGTTTACAAGGAAATTAGTTAATCCATGTTTGCTTATAAGATCAATTATTTTTCCGATTGTAACTTTATTGATTATACCGGCACTCGGAGTCGAATCTGCCGGCGGTGGGAATTACAACGATATTCCACACTTGCGTAAAAGCGGTGAAGTAACAAAACTTTTTGTAGATGGCCGGCCCTTCATCTGCGTCGCGGGGGAGGTGCGCAATACGAGTTCCTCCGACTTCGAGACCATGAAACTGACCATTCAGCGTCTGGCCGAATGCAACCTCAATACCATTTTGACTGTCGTCTCCTGGGACCTGGTCGAGCCCGAAGAGGGCAAGTTTGACTTCTCGATAATCGACTATCAGATCGAAGCCGCCCGGGCCAATAATGTGCGGCTTATCCTTCTCTGGTTTGCCAGTTGGAAAAACGGCCTGTCGCATTTTCCGCCGGAGTGGATCAAGGCCGATCAGGAGCGTTTCCCTCGCGTGGTAAATGCCGAGGGTAAAACGCTGGAGATTCTCTCGACGCTCAGCCGGGCCAATCGGGATGCCGACGCTAAAGCCTTCGCCGCCGTTATGAGGCACATTCGCGATCTCGATTCGAAACACCACACCGTTATCGCCATACAGGTCGAGAACGAAGTGGGTGTGTTAGGCAGCACACGAGACTTCTGCCCCGAGGCCAACGAAGCTTTTTCCAAGCCCGTGCCGCGGGAGTTGATGGAATATCTCCGGCAAAACAGGGACAACCTGCTGCCCGAGCTAAAGGCGATTTGGGATGCGGCCGGCAATAAGACCAGCGGCACGTGGGAAGAAGTTTTCGGTAAGAACGTTCAGCGTCCGACGGATGTTCCGCCTGTACCCAATAGCCGCAACCGTCCTCAACGAACTGCCGACGCCGAACTTTTCAACCACACGGACGAGATTTTCATGGCGTGGCATTACGCCCGCTATATCGGATACATCGCGTCACAGGGCAAGAAGGAATATCCGCTACCGATGTATGTCAACACGTGGATCGTTCAGCCGAGTGACCTCGGACCCGGTGACTACCCAAGCGGCGGCCCCGAGCCGCTGGTACACGACATCTGGCGTGCCGGCGCTCCTGCAATCGACATACTGGCACCGGATATCTACCTGCCGCAATATGCCGATATCATTCGAACCTTCTCACGAAGTGGCAATCCGGCCTTCAATCCAGAAACCTGGCAGGATGGAAATTTGTGCTGGACGGCCTTCACACAGCTCAATGTACTGTGCTACTCGCCGTTCGGGATCGACAATCTAAGCCCGGACAGCGCGTTCGCACGAGCCTACGGCCTTATTGGCGGACTATCCGGCGCGATCGCTGAGGCGCAGGGAAAGAAGGATGTAATCAAGCTGATTACCCTGGAACAGGGCGAGCACCCGGGCCGGGTAGAGATGGGCGACTATGTGTTTGATTTCACACTCGCCCCAGTCCGACGGCGCGGCGGCGGCCCGGATACCGGCTCAGCCACCGCCGCGGACACCGATGCAACGGCATCACGTTTCGGCAGCCGAGGAACACTGGCGTTTATGGAGGCTCCTTTCGTGCTCATTATCAACACGGCTGTCAACGAATATTACTTTGCGACCAATGGTAACTACTCTTTCCGGGTCTCTCCAAGAACCGGCGGAGGTATCGCGGCCACGGCAAGTATCGACCGCGGAGCCTTCGTCAACGGCCAATGGGTCAGAACTCGCCGGCTCAACGGTGATGATATTATGAGAGGTGGCTACGATGTCTCCGGCGCAGCAGCCAATAACCAGGCCGGCACGCTTATCCCCCTGGGGGGCGGCGACAGGTATGCCCGCCCAACTGAGGCAGGAACATCAACTCCACCGACGATAACACGCATCAGGTTCTATCGCTACCGTTAACGGCGTTTGGTTTAGCACGGTTGGAATCGGAATGTTGATTTCGTAGTGCTTGATATGGCATTATACGCAGATGAATATTTAGTAAAACGAACAGACAACAATTTAATTCATGGTACAAATTAAAAATGTAGAAGATTAACAGGTTACTTCGTTCAAAATGTATTCAAAACTTAATACCTGATATTTCGCACACCCAAGCTAATTTTGAGAGGTGCGGACATATAACTTTCTTAGAGATGGTGGGACCAGTTTCTATTCCTACATCCGGCGATTATCTACTCGGTCTCAAACGCCCCCAGATCCGGGGACGTCCCGTTATACGGCAAACCCACATCTACTCCGGCATCTATAAGCCTGCTTGTTTGCGAAAGCCGCATAAAATCCAGCCGAGGCAGGCTACCGTCAGATTGACGAGGACCATCCATGTCTTCAGGTACGATACTCAGGAAATCGGCGTCTGTTACTTTGGCCTTTAGATTCCATGAATTGAACTGGTCGTCCGGATCGCTCTTGGTCACATTCGCCAGTGCAACGCCGGGACCATAGGCGATATTGTTTCGCAAAAGATGGACAACCGGATCGACCACTGTCTGCATATCGAAGTTGCGTGGATTTCCAAAGGCAGTATCGTTATAAAAGTGAAGCGGCCCAGGGTGATAGTTAGCATAGAAACCCTGCACACGATTGTTGAAGGACAGGTTGAACCGGATAACGTGCGTCGGGATTTGCGGGGGAAATCTCGCCGGATTCAGCAGAAATCCGCCCGACTTGAATCCTGCGCCGTTGCCGGCCCTCTCGGAAGTGTCGAGAACAAAACCATTGTGCCAGGCCCAGCAGCCTTCGATCGTGTGCACGCCGGGCGCATTAATCAGGTCATATCCATCGTCGCTGTTAGACCACGCCCGGCACCCTCTGAACACATTGCCGTCGTCGTTGCTGTGGCCGCCGAATCCATCGGCGTTCTCTCCCCTGCGGTCGGGGTCGTAGTTGTGATGCGAGTCACAGTTAAGCACCAGATTATCGCCGCCGTCGGAGATGAAAAGGCCAGGGCCTTCGTTGTGGTGCAGGTTGAGACGCTCGAAAATATTGTGGCTGCCCCCTTCGACGCGGATAGCCCACGATTCATTGGTCCGGGTGAGAATCTGCTGCACGCCTCGGACCTCAAGGCCCTTCAAGTGCAACCAGTCGCCCGTGATGCTGAATCCCTTAATCCTGACCGGTGTTGCCAGTCGATAGAAATCGAAGATCGGTGTTTCATCTTTATAGGACCAATAGTTGATGCGTTTTCCCTCTTCGCCGCTCTTATTCAAAAGAATACCGATTTTAATGTCGGTCCCGTTAAAAACATATTCGCCGCCCCGTATCCAAACTGTATCACCCGGCGAGACGGACTCCTGGGCACGGGTAACGGTCGCAAACGGGCGGTCTATTGTACCGGGATTGGCATCGTCGCCGTCAGTAGCTACATAGAATTCGGCGGCGTCAGAGGTACTTAGTGCAAGCAGTACGGCAAGAACAAACGCAAAGCAAATTGAGGTTTTCATATAATGCTCCATAGAACCAAATCGGCGTCAAAGTCATACTAATATAAAAATAAACTGTATTCTATAGTGTTCCCTATTCGGTGTCCCAGGCTGAACTGTTTCCCGATGCGAACCATACTTTTATCACCGGACGGCTCATTCGCCTCCACGTCTTCCCCTAGTACCGAATCCGCCACGACCGCCTCTCGGCCCTGGTTCGGGAGCTTCCATAGGTAACCGGTCCTTGACCATCTCCAGGATTTCAATATCCATCAGGGACGACTGGGCAGATGTATTCGTGCTGACACCGCGAGCTTCATCGACCGGATTAAGCACCTCAGGTGCTTCGATCCGCGTCGTATTATAATTGCTACGACCGTATCCAACCCCCTGGATCGCACGCTCGGCAAATGCAGGATTCTTCGTTTTGTAATACACGTATGCCGCTAATCGCGGCGTTCCCTGGCTGTTGCCACCGCCCTGCTCGCCTATCATCGATGCATCGGCTCCTTCTGCTCCGGTCTCTTTGTCGCGCAGAAGCACCTCCGCCGGCGCGTTCCCTAACCGACAATACTGAAGCCAGATTTTCTCCCACGTCGGATCGTCGAGTAAATCAGTCAATTCAAAAGCCACTTCCGCTCCGCCTTGAATCGTTGTCAGGTTATAAGTTCCCGGCGAGTCGTCCACCTGATAGAGCTTCCCCGTCGCCGGATCGTAGCCCATAACCAGATTTCGCCCGGTTCGCATCCCATACGGCATTTCCGCCATCGAGTTGACACCGGCCATAATTTTGTCACGCCATTTAGTCTCGCCGGTCCGTTCCCATTCAGTCATCCAGTTGCTTACGAACGCCAGCCAGTCCGGCCCGACACGCACCCTCCCCGGATATTTCGCTTCCCTTTCGTTTCTCGGCTGCGCCTTGCGCATCATGTCAACCTCGGAAGTTGTCTTGTCGGCCACCAGCACCATCTTCATGATATCGCCAATGCGCTCATCGGTCGTCAGGTAGTAATAGAACCGATTATGTGCCGCCTGGCTGACGCGCGGCTCCTTGGCGCTGTCGCCCCAATGCACTACATTGTGCCGGGAGCCCAGACCTGCAAAACGGCCGAAGTGATATGTGTCCACCTCGCTGGTGTGCCGCGTCATTGCCTCTGCCATTCGGAATATGTCTGCGTCTCCTGTTCGGATATAGCTGTACCAAAGCCATAACACCGAACCCAATTCCGTGTTGTCCCAGGCATATCCTCCCACATCATAGCGCCACATATGCCTCTGCGTATCGTACGCATGGCGCACATCGCCATAGTGCCAGAATCCATACCAATGATGCTGTTCAATCGCATTCCTGTAATAATCCAGCGCCCCAGCCAGCCGATCCTCAACCAATTCCTTGAACGGCGTTGAACGATCAGGCAGGCTCCAGAGACCGAAGATTCCCGCCGCGTGAATTATCTGAGGATTGATCGTCAATAAGGGTGGTTCGTTCGCCATCTTTGCCTGCGCCACAGACTCATCGCGCGACGGCATCTGTCCCGAGGGGTACAGCATCAGCTCACTGGTTCTTGCCACACCGACCGGATCATCATATCCCTCTTCGTAATCCTCGTAATTCCCGCTGCCATTGACGTTCCCATGGCCGTGTGTGTCGTAGAATCGCATGTCCATCGCCGGCCCGTCCGGGGACCACAGCCAAGCCAGAACCGTTGCCGCTTCTGCCGTGGCTCCACGCACCTCCAGAGCCGACGGATGAGACTGCCAGAAGTCCTTCACTGCTACACCCAGACCACCGGTTTCGTCTCCGGCAAAAACATAGCCGGCAGCCCGCTTCCCCTGAGCGGCTTCCAGCCACGAGCTCTTATCGTTTGTCCGCTTGACAATACTGAAGCCTTCGGAATTAGATTGCACAAGCTTAAACTCATCCCACTGTGCCGAAGGATCCTGGGTATCTGCCCTGCCTCGCCTGCCGAATCCACCACGTCCACCAGTGACTGTAGGCTCGCTCCAAAGACCACCATCGGCTCCGGCGAACCGCACGGTGCGGTCACGCAATCCTCCTCGCAGCGGCACATCGAATGCTAATCCAAGACCTCGCAGGAAATCCTCGTTTTTGTCACCGTCGAACATAATCGTATGCACGACCTTGATCGGCTGAAGTCCGGCGTAGAAATACAGCCGCACAACAAACGGTAACCACTCTCGCGAACCGTTCACCTCCTTGTGGATACCCTCGAACTTTACCACTGCTCGCACCGGCCCTTCCTGCTCAACAGTCACTTTCTTGATCGAGCTCACATACACCTCACGCGGCGATGGATGCAGGTAATTGGTCTCAGGTCCGTTCTGCAGGATCGCCTCCAATCGTCCATTACGAGCGACTTCACGACCATCCACAGTAATCGAATCAATCAGACTGCCTTCTTTACCGCCCAACAAAACCTGCATCAAGCCCGTATCCACAAGCCATGATCCGGCCGTCTCGGCGCCTTTGATCCTAACAGCCGGACCGCTCGTCGTCACTGCCTGGGCCTCCTCAACAATCATCGGTCCGGTGTCATTCGCGTCGGCGGTCGTCGCAAATCCCGTCCACTTGACGGATCCGTCCGGCCAATACGCCAACGTCCAGCTCTGTAGCGGCTTCGTCTCATCGTTGTCTGTCTTCAGCCGGAACTGCTGGTCCCGCCGCACCGTTCCCTCGGGCCACGGAACTCCCCAGCTCACACCGATCGGACCAACTGGAGTCTTCTCACCCAACCATTTTATCTGTACATTCTGTGCCATTACTCCCACGCTCGTTGCAGCTATCAAAAAGATCATAAAGGCCACGCAAGATATACGATACTTCATATTCTTTTCTCCATTTCGTCTTTGGTCGGACGATGAATACCAGACCGGGATTTAAAATTTAGTTTTAACTTAAAAAATCCTGTAAGTTCCATATCTTAAAATACTGCAATAACCACTTAATATATTCATTTTGTGCATCAGGGCAGAAACTTTTTTGAGGCCGCAAGCTTCTCCGGCAAATATTCTTCGATTACATAATTGAGGTCATGCACTGCAAAAGCCTGTTGTTCGGCTCTGACCCCCATATCAAGCAATTGCTGAATTGCATCCTGCCAAGGTTTGTAGTGTTGCACAAACGGGTCATTTTTGAGAGCATCTTTGGCTCGTTTGATATCGACATCTTTGAGAGGATGCGTAGGCAGCTTGTAGTCGATAATGTCCTGAGGGGTGACACCGAGGAACCTGGCGTTCGGTACACAAAAATAACGGTTGATATGTGCCGCATTGCCCGATCCGACTTTCAGAGTACGATAAATGTTGAACATACCGTATGGATCGCAATCCACGAATGCATAAACAGGCATCCTTAATTCATCGGTAAGCCGCCGGACAAAGCGACGACATGCACGCGTAGGAACGCCGCCCATAGAAACAAGGATACAATTAGCCTTGCGCCAATAGCCGTGCTTGACCAGACGTTGAAACATACCGGCCGTCTCGATAGCGAGCACGAATTTGGCCTTTGTCTCAAACTTAAGATGCTCCACGGAAATTGGTATAGAATATGCCCCTGAGCCGAACTTCGTACAGTCAATTTGCAACTTTTTGCCGGTGTCCGGATCGCGATCGATGACGAAGAGTTTGCCGGCAACCTCCCCTCCCTTTTCCTCGGGAATAAATCCAAGCTGCTCGCGGTTAATTTCGAATAATGCTTCTATATCATCAATGACGGTGTCCGATTCAGGCTGCTCATCAAAGCGAGCGTCACCCCAGTTTTTTGACACGTAGTAAGCCTCTCGCTTTGTCATGATTTCATCGTCCTCGACGAGGGTTTTAGCCTGAGACATCATTCGCAAAGTCTGGGCAAAGGTCTTGACCGTAGCGACAGTGAGCGTACGCATCTTCTTCTTGCCTTTGAGTTCCAAAAAACCTTTTTGTGGGTGGTACTTCACGTTGCTCAGTGAACGTAACGGAAATGACATAGTAGGTTTACTTCTGCGTTGGATTTTGGAACGAACAGAAAAAGCAGTTTCTTTTATCTGATTGGTAATTTTGCTCACGAATGACTCCTTTCAAGGACATCTGTTAGCTGTTTGACTATAATCGTTTCCTGTCGGTCAGAGAGACCCAACATTTCCCGCAGAGCTATGGCAATATGAGGAATGTACTTTTGGATAAAGGCCTTCTTACGCTCCGATTCAGCAGCCTTACGCCGGCGTCTAACGAACTTAGCCAAGTTTCGCCCGCATTCTTGCAACGCGAGTCGTATTTCTTTGATAATTTCAGGATAGTGTGCGATGGCTTCTTTACTTTCTGATGTGAAGGGAACCCACACCGAAGCCATGTGAACCATTATAATAAGCGGTCCTGTTGGAAGCGCCCCTGCAGATTGCTGCAAACCATAATTACGCCAACCCGTATCCAGCACCGAGCGGGTAATTGCACAGGCAGACTGCTGATAGAGCAGTGGTACTCGATTAGCGAAACGTAATACCCGAGCAAGGTCGTCGGCTTTAAGAGAACCACCATACGCCAAGCCAACTTCTATTTGGAAAGGATTGCCGCGATAAACGGCCGGCGGCCTTGTGACCGCCGTGAAGAAGTCGGCGTTAATCTGCTTTTTCAGACCGGCCAGAAGAAGTTCCTCGCCAACCGGGCTAAGGCAGTCTGTGGGAGGATTCATTATCTTGGTCTGATTTATGGCCTTGAACAGGTTGTCGGCCTCCTGTCTGGCAATGCGCGACGGACGAGAACGTTCGGATAGCTTTGCTTTCTCGCATATATTTTTTGCCACTGTTGAACTAACTCTGGAAAAATCGGAATGTAAAAACGACTGCAGGGTGCGCGCCTTGGTGTCATGGAGCATCTTAATAAGAACACCCAGCTCAACACCATAAGGGTGTGGTTTAATCTCTCTGGTCTGTCGTGGCAATTGTTTCGATGCACGCTTATATAAATTTGTCTCACCATCCGGCATCACAAATTCAAGCGATACGTGAGGATTGGCGATAGCCGTCTGCTCGAGATACTCTTCTACGGATTGACGTCCTTTCTGAAACTTGGCTTCCAATTCCATTTCCACCTTAGTGCCATGCCTGACAGGCCATTCCATGATCTCATCTACAATAATACGGGGCTCGTTTTTTTGGGCATCGATCTCCAGTTCGTAATGATGTGCAGAATTGCTACCTGAAATCTTCGATGTGATGGTAATTGGTTTACCGGTAGTAAGCTGGCCGTACATGCCGGCAGCAGATATACCTATGCCCTGCTGGCCCCGAGACATCTTAAGCCTGTGAAACTTCGAACCGTAAAGCAGCTTCGCGAAAATTTTGGGAATCTGCTTCCTTAAAATGCCCGGACCATTATCTTCAATCGTAACACGAAAACGATTTTCTTCCTCAAGTGCAGCGATAATAATACGAACTTCAGGCAAAATTCCGGCTTCTTCACATGCGTCAAGAGAATTATCAACACCTTCCTTTATAGTTGTAAGAAGCGCCTTGCGAGGATTGTCGAAACCCAAGAGGTGGCGGTTTTTCATAAAGAATTCTGCAACTGAAATATCGCGTTGTTTACGGGCCATATCTTCAGCCGTCGAGTATTGCGGTTGTTTCTTCTCAGAAACTTTTTTTATCGATTTCTCAGCTTTTTTTTGTGACTTAGCCTTTGTTTTTCCAGAAGCCCGATGCACTTTTTTTGAAGTCTTCTTTCTGATCTTCTTATTTGTTTTATTGCTTGATTTTTTCTTATTAGATGTAGTCTTTTTAGACGAGGAACGATTCATTTTTATTATAGACTTCCTTGCTGTTTTAGATTTCTTCTTTACCTTATTTCTTCTATCTTTTGTCATAAATTCGGCTCCATGCTCATATGTAAGGCAAAGCCAGATATTATAGCCACACTTTTGGTACCAACAATGTGGAATACCGACCCTTCTCAATAGTTAAGGTCATAACATAAAGAAACTTTTAAGTCAAGTTTGCGTTGATTAATCAATCACATATCAGAGCTGAGTGATAAATTGATCCTTTTACTTATGCCGATTAAATTTCCACACACAGGATTTGCATTACTACCTTTGTGTATTGCACACTTTGATGCCTCAGGTCAAATTCCGACTGAAAAGATTCGTGAAAAGCAAAAATGATATCATCTCAAAACCAACTTCCGTTGGCTGAAGATTTTCCCTACTTGTCCGGCAGCTCAGTAATATCCGGCAATTCCGAGTATAGGTCGAATCGAGCTCGGGACGATCGGATGTCTGTAAGCTCAGTCTCAACCAGGCGTGGCGGCAGGCCGAGCAGGAGTCGGCGCAAGGGGTTGTGGTAGTGGCGGAGCTTTGATGTACCGGCCTACCCATTCTAAGAAAGCCGGCCAGTTTGGCTCGGACGTATGGCCGCCTTCGTGCTGACGCCAGGCCAGCTCGCCACCTATCAATTTTCCCACCGGCGGCATTGGATCCGTCAGGTAATCGCCCGGCGTGCCGAAGTCCTTCTTGCCCAGGAGCTTATACACAGGCCCGGCCAGCACGCCGGCCATGAAGCTGCCGTGGGCGTCCACCCAAGGAGGATCGCCGGGGAGAACGCCGTAGCTTATAAAGCACGGACGCGGGGCACATAACGCAATGAGTTCATGAGAATCTACCGGCAGATCGGCAGCCGTCATGCAGGGATCGGAGGCCCCGTACTTGAGGAAATTGCCGGTCATCCAGTGATATTCACCGCGGCCGGTGAGGTTCTCGACAGCCTCGCCGAATATATGCCGATGCAGTTTTGCACCGCCTTCGCCGGAGGATGCGACAAACGTGACCGCAACGCGCTCGTCAAAAGCTGCGGTAACCAATGCCGCCTTCCCGTATCGTGACACCCCTTCAATGCCAACCTTCTTCGGATCAACACCGGCATCGGGATTGGCTTCGAAAAAGTCAATCAACCGGCTGACACCCCATCCCCATGCCCGCAGCGCGCCCCATTGATCCGGCTTTCGCGGCTGGCCTTTGTTGGTCAGCCCTATGATGCCTTGGCGCAGACTCATGCCGCCCCTGTCCGGCTGGATACTGCCGGGATTAATGAAGCCGTAACCCCAGCCGTGGGAGATAGCCTGCTCCGTCCAGGATGGGCCGCTCTGTCTGCCTCGCCTGCCCCCAAAAAAGCCGCCGAAACCGAATTCAAGCATTATCGGCACGGCCTGTTTCACTCCCGCCGGGACAGTGAAACTCGCGCGAATATTCACAGTGATATCCGGGTACGCCGAATTATCAACATGACCGACAAGCGTCTTGGTGACCGTCGGAATTCCGGCGCTGTTGCCATTGGTTGTCTCCGTCACTTCCCACGTCACCCTCGGTGCATCAGGTGGAATCCGACCATACACTTCACGCTCAAAGTCCTCAAGGATTTCCGCCCGTCGTTTAGGCCATTGCGCGGGACTGGTTACCTTGGTTCCGTCCTTCATCGTGAGGACGTCCGGCATACTGTCCTTGTAAGGATTGGCGGTGGCTTCGTCGAAGGTGCTCTGATTGTTCGGGTTAGCACCAGGGCGTAATTGCCTGATTCCCAGCTGGTTCATCATGTTCTGGTGGTCGTCATATTCATCCTGAGCACTCGACCCCCGCCGATCAGCATGTACTACCGAACTATTGAAAATAGGCGCTATCCCCAGAATTATCACGAAGACCGAATATGCACTAAAATATTTACAACGAACTGACATAATCTTCCCCTTCTGATTTGTTGCCCCTCGTCAGTGGCTATGATATTCTCGGTACTGCATAGCTCTACACCATGCACAGCAAGAGGCGGTACAATTTTTATTCAGCACTGTTTATGTTTTTCTCTTGAGAACCTCATAATAGGTTGATAAAGCTCTTTTCCGATGTTTAGAGCCAAATATCTAATCAGTATAAACCACAATCCCTTATGCATAGGATGAGAATTTTACGAAATTCTTATCCTACATGCAAATACTTTCATCTTCCACAATCCAGACTTTCCTAATTCCCAACTAAGCAATCTGCTATGAACAACATCTCAGTGCCAGTCAGCTCCGCCGGCTATTTTTACACAGAATACAGCCACTGGAATGATTCATCTTCTGGATTCTGTTTACAGGAATCTGTACCCAGAAATAGTCATAGTAAGCAGTAAGTGAAATTACCCGGCCGCCAATTGCATACACACCATCCCGAACGGTAATTGTATATCAATCTACGCCTGTAGATAGAGGATTCCGATACTATCTGTTCCGGACTCAATTATGCCGGATTCCGCTTCAATCCAAATCTATTCCGCAGGACCAGCAGGAGCAGTGCCGTTCTAATTATCAAACCATGACCATCTACTCTAAAGCTCAGAACACCTCTGAAAGTTATTCTTCAGGAAGCACGGCTTTGTAGCCAATGCCGTCATACCAGGTACGGTCATTACCATTACCACTCACACCCGGGCGATTGGCATCGTCATCGATATATACGGTGATCGTGGTTGTTGTGCCGGTAGCGCCGAGGTATGCCTGCCACAGAGTGCGATTACTCTCAGTAAGCAGCGGCACAGGCTCCTCAAAGTCATCTGCGACAGCCAGGGTGGTTCCTCCATTGGGATCAGCGCAGATATATAGTGGGAGATCGCCAACACTGTTCTCCAGCGAAGCTGCAATACGCCATGGCGCGGTGTCGCCGGTCCACATGTAAACGTAAACGTCGTAATTGCCTTCCGGCACTTCGACAGACGTCATCAGACGAGGACAATCTTCCACATTGTTGCCACCCCAGTCACCACCGGATTCGAATATAGTGCCGTCATTTGAGAGTCCTGCTCGTTTGCGCCAAAGACCATCGGCGCCGCTGCCTGTGGTGCCCGGATCATCGGCCATAAATACTTCGCCCGTAGCCAGCATGGTGTTACCTGCCTGGCCATCTGTTGCATCCACATAGACAATCTTCGGAGCGGGAGCAACGCCATATAACCGGATATCATCAATAAAGACTATGCCTGAACCACCGGTCGCACCGGTCTTCTCAAAACCAATGGTCATTGACCTGACATTACTCAGATTAATACCCAGTGAAGTTAGGTCAATCGTGAAATCCTGCCACTGTTCTGCAGAAATATCACCGCTAAATATCTTCTTTACGCCGTCAACTTCAACATACATCTGTTCTGTAGAAGGATTATCAGCACTGCCATAAATCCACAGTACTAATCTCTCAGGAGAACCTACGGTCCAATCTGAACCACTTTGCAGGTTATTAGTATTCGCAGTAATTTTCGATATTCCTGCAGAAGTATTGTTATACATTAACGGTGCCGAATGGCCGCTTCTAACAGTCTCGGTATCAAGAGAGGCACCACTTGTATACCCCATCGTTGAGCCGTTGGTTGAGGGATTGTCATATCCGTCAATCCAGGTCAAATAAACCAGGTTGCTGTTTTCTTCGCCCTGTGGGATGTCATTGTAGGATTCAAAATCGTCCACAACGAGATATTCCTGCGTCCCGAAAGTCCAGAAGAGGTCACCTTCCCATATCGGCGTGACCTCGGCGTTATTGACCTCATCGACCCGCCAGAAGTAAGTTCTGCCTAATGCAAGGTCAGGGCTGTAACTTGCCTGGTTTACAGTCATAGCGGTTGCGGTTCCATCGATAACAGCCTGCTGGTTTGTGCTGATATATATGTTATGCTCAGCCGCTTCTCTTCCGGGTCTCCAGCTAAGAGTTGTATCTATAGCAACATCCGTAGCCTCATCATCAGGATTGGGTTCTCTTGCATATGTAGGAATGTACAGGAAACGCACCTCGCTAAGACCATACTGGTCAAAAACTCCGTTGCTCCAGTTGCTGGTGGCTGTAATTCTGACATATTTTGCCGCTACGCCGTCAAAAGGAATGGTGATATTGGTGGCATACCCCGTCCTACCGGTCGCCGAAGCAAATTCGTTCACATCGGGAACCTGATACCAGTTAATCCCATCGGTCGAATACTCGACGACAACTTCCTTAATACCGAACCACCAAAGAACATTGGGGCCGTTATAGTTCCATACCAGCATTTCGTGTAATTTATAAGTTTTATCGAATTCATACTGAATCCAAATTGGTCCTGTTTGCCCCTCGGCAGTAAGCCACATAGTTGTGGGAAGGATAGAATGCTTATCATCTTCATCCAGACCTGAACGATCTATAGTATTTTCTGGTCCCTCACCTTCGCCCTGACTTGAAGCGGTCGCCGTAATTTGATCTTCAGTCATTGTGTATGAGAAAGTCTCAACCGTAAAGCTCCAAACCTTGCCTTTGAAAACCGTATTATCCGGCGGAGCACTCACTTCATCAACACGCCAGAAGTAGGTCTGGCCGAATTCAAGCCTGCCGGGAGCATACTAGTTGGCATCCTGTGTCGGGCTAACCAGCAGAGGGCTACTGGTATCGGCGTCATTTACATTATCGAAATCAGTACCGAAATAAACATTATGAGTATCGGCAAATTCCCCGGGTGTCCAGCTCAGGGATGGCTCGCGAAACACATCGGTCGCCTCATCTTCCGGGACAGGATCGGTGGCGAATTCCGTTGCAGGAGACGGCGGTTCCTCACCCATGGTAATAATGAGATTATCCATTAACCAGATTTGGTCCCACTCTGCCGTACCTGCTGGTATTGATGTGCCCGGCCACGGCGGACCACCAACCTCAATAGACCACATAGGCTCCGTCATGTCCCAACTGGTTCCCGCCCACCAGCCAACGGTCAAGTCAGCTAAATTAGCTTCTACATGGACCCAGCCGTCGGCTTGAGCATACTGTGAAACGCCGGAACCATATCCATTATCAGCAGTACCACCAATTTTTGTAAGAACATAAAACTCCAAGTCGATAGGATCCCAATTACCGGAAACGCTGCGTATATCAAACGCAATGTAGTAATCTGCCGGATCGCTACTGGTGTTTCCACTCAACTCTATGTCCCACTTTGAACCAAATCGCATGTTTCTGGCCGCTGTTGTAGAATTGCCTATCGTTCCGGTATGCTCAATGACGATGTTTCCATCATATTCCGCATACACAGCATTATGCACTGTCCCATTATCGCCCCAGTTCCAAGCGGGAAAACCGTCGCCTACAGCCTCGCCTTCATAATCGTTTTCATACACAATATCAGCAAAACTTGTTATTGATCCCGCTAAACATAAGAGTAATACGATTGGAATTGTCTTTTTCATCCACATAATCAATCTCCTTCAAAAAGATTAATAAAAGAATTATTGATATATTTCGATATATGATGGCGTATATACACAGCCTCCAGCCTTCTCGACAGACAACCTGGTGAACAGTATCTAAATGCCTATAAAACCGAATATTATATATTCAAGTATGCCGTATCAGTGCCCAAACAGTTAGTCTTTCCTTTTAATACCGCTCAGAATTGTCAAAAGTGAGATGAAAAACGGAATACAGATAAGATTTTTAATCTCGCCGGTTTAAAAGTACGAGAGCATAATCTTAAAGATGCACTCACTGCGAGCAGTCGCGTAGTGGCTTTCCTCAGAGGAATCGTTAAATGAAAACTAACATGGCCTGAGACAATTACGGATGTTAGCATGGTCTTTTTCACTTTTTTTGCATTTTTTATATCTCAATTCGTTGTTTTTGCCGGTAAATTAGGAGAAAGTAACCAAAATAGCATGGATTTGATATGGATCAGGACAAACGCACTTTAGAATTCCTGAAGCTTTTCGTACGCCATCAGCAGGAAATTTATGCATATATTCTCACTTTGGTACCTCATTTACATGATGCGGACGATCTGTTCCAGGATGGGATGGTCGTTATGTGGCAGAAATTCGACCAGTTCCAGCCAGGTACAAACTTTGCCGCTTGGGGTGTCCAAATCATGCGTTTTCAGATTCTGGATTATCGCCGAAAAATGGCTCGCAATAAACAGGTCTTAATGGAGGATTCGTTGTTTGAGGCGCTGATGAACCACATTCCCACTATTCAGGATGAAGCGGCCGCGCGTATAGAAGCCCTGCGCAAATGTGTGGCCCTTTTGGACGATCGGGCAAAGCGAATCATTAAGATGCGCTACGAGCGTAACGTCTCGGTGGATAAAATCGCCTCGTACCTGAAATTATCGCGCCGTCATGTCTATCATGTTCTCGGCCAAATCACCAGCGTGCTGCTGAGATGTATGCGAAGGAAATTGGCAGAAGGAGGCTATCCGATATGAGTAAGCCTCCCTTCCCGGACATAGATGAACTCTTGCAGCGCATGCTGGACGACCAGATTCAGCCTGAAGAGATGGAGCGTCTTCAGAAAGCGATGCGTGAGGATCCCAATGTCCGGGATTACTATGTTGACAGTATGTTGGTCTGTGCCGTGATACGGCGTTCAAGTCAGGTGACCGGGGAATTGTCTGAGTCGGATCTGATCCAGGCGCTCTCGAGCGGCGAAAATCAGGGTGGTTCCAAACGAATCGTGCGACACTTATATTCAATCGCGGCAATCCTGATACTTGGAATCTTGGTACTATCCTTTCTGAGCTTGTTCCAGCACTGGTTTCAGGGGCCGGCAATCGGCAGACTGACCGGCACTTACGAGGTTCAATGGCGAGGATCTCGGCCGAGTCCGGGTGAACCACTGTATATAGGTTCTTATAATTTGCGTGAGGGTGTGGCAAAGATGGAACTGAACGAGGGAACAAGCCTCCTGCTTGAGGCACCATGCCGGGTCGAACTGACGAGTGTTGATGAAGTGGTCCTGAAAAGCGGCAGACTTGTTGCTGTAGTCTCTTCGCAGACAAAGGATTTTCGTGTGCGAACACCCACGGCCCTGATCACGGACATGGGCACGGAATTTGGGGTGATCGCACATTCCGACGGAAGCACGGAGGCCCATGTTCTAAAAGGCCGTATCAGTGTAGCGCTTGATCCGAACAAATCGGATAGGCCGACATCGCTGATTGTAAATGAGGGACAAGCTACGTTAGTTGACGCAACCGGAGGGACTATCCAAAGCGGACTGGCTGCTCAGGCGGATCTTTTCCTCCTTCAATTGCCATTATCCAGTCAGCCCGTAGGTCCGTCTGGACGGCTGAATCTGGCAGATTTAGTAGGCGGAGGCAACGGCCGCGGCACCGGTATGTTGGATCAAGGCATCGACTTAAACACCGGCCGGGCATTCAGAAATCGCACCACAGATATTTTGGAGACTCAGCAAAACAGATTTCAGTCAACGCCGCAGTTCCCCGGGATTGATGGTGTGTTCGTGCCCAACGGAGCCTATGGCCCGGTCGTGATCAGTTCCACAGGATTGGTCTTTTCTGAATGTCCAAGGACGACGGGAAGTTACTTTGGGGGCCCAGCCAATAGTGGCAAATTCTTTGACCTTTTAGATAAACAAACTTATACAGTCCGACTCAATGGCGTTACTTTTGGCACATCCAGACATCCCGCTTTGAGTCTCCATGCCAATGCAGGTATCACCTTCGACCTGGACCGGATTCGGCAGGACAATCCAAACATTAAGATCGACCGATTTACCGCCGTATGTGGTATCCCCAAATACCTGCCTCACCCCCGGTTCAGCTCCGCGGATGTTTGGATTCTTCTGGACGGTGTCGTTCATCTTCACTTGCGCCATTCTTTGGAGCGGAACGTTGTTGAGAAGGTGGACGTAATGATTCCCGCCCGGACGCGATTCCTGACACTTGTTACCACCTGCTCCGGACGCGCGGATTATTCATGGATCGTCTTCGGCAATCCTTTCCTGGAGCCGGCCACCACAGTAGAGAAAGAGGCCACCCCTTGACAATGCAAGGCCGTTCGCTTATCAATTGGTTTAAACCTCAGTATTTCGGTGTTTTTTTGGAATGTTTAGTAAAAAGAGCACTTTATCCGGGATTTATGAAGTAAATATGAGTTGATCCTTTGAAAGGCTTATAACATGTTCGGAAGACATTCTACTGCGATTCTGGTTTCGATTTTGACTCTATCCGGTGGTTTGGCTATTGCGCAGCCACCTGCGGAACCGCTGAGTCTGTGGTACCGTCAGCCGGCCGAACAGTGGATCGAGGCCTTGGCAGTAGGCAACGGGCGACTCGGAGCAATGGTCTTCGGTGGTTTTGCGCAGGAGCGAATTCAATTAAATGAAGACACGCTCTGGGCCGGCGGACCTTATGATCCGGCGAATCCCGATGCACTTGAGGCATGGCCAAAGGTACGGGAATTAATCTTTGCCGGTCGATACCGGGATGCACATAATCTGATAAGTCAGAAGATGATGGCCAGGCCCCTGAGCCAAATGCCTTATCAGTGTGCGGGGGACCTGCTGCTGACCTTTCCGGATGCAAACGGAGTGACGAATTATCGACGAGACCTCAACCTGGATACTGCCGTTGCTACGGTTACATATACGATTGAAAGGGTACACTACACGCGAGAAGTCTTTTCCAGCCCCGTGGATCAGGTCATAGTGATTGCCTTAAAAACGGACAAGCCCGGTAAAGTCACGTTTACAGCCGGCATGGAAACGCCGCAGAAGGCGTCGGTGACAGTGGAATCACCTAATACTCTGGTAATGCAAGGCATTAATGGTAGCTCACGCGGCATTGCCGGCGCACTAAAATATCAGGTCCGCGTGGCCGTTTCGACTTACGGCGGACGGATCGTGGCAGGCGACGGACAAATTTCCGTCACCGATGCGGATTCGGCATTACTTCTGATTGCTGCAGCGACCAGCTACAAGAGCTACAAAGACGTGACCGGCAATCCCGAGGTGCTGACCAAAGAGACAATCGCCAAAGCCGGCCAGAAGTCTTTCGACTCGTTGCTCAAGGATCATATTGCCGCCCATCAGAAGTTGTTTCGGCGGGTGACGCTTGACCTCGGCACTACGGCCGCCGCTGATCGCCCGACGGACGAGCGAATCATGGATCCAAACAAAGAAAATGATCCGCAACTGGCGGCCCTCTATTTCCAG
The DNA here is from genome assembly GCA_016933295.1 of Sedimentisphaerales bacterium. Classification (GTDB taxonomy): domain Bacteria; phylum Planctomycetota; class Phycisphaerae; order Sedimentisphaerales; family Anaerobacaceae; genus JAFGPS01. The sequence goes on from JAFGBG010000098.1 coordinate 21,746, forward strand.
TTCGGCCGGTATCTGCTTATCAGCAGCTCTCGGCCGGGCTGCCAACCGGCGAATCTACAGGGCATTTGGAATGATAACATGAATCCACCCTGGCAAAGCAAATACACGATTAACATTAATACCGAGATGAACTACTGGCCGGCTGAGCCGACGAATCTGGGCGAGTGCGTCGAACCGCTCGTTGCGATGGTGATGGATCTAACCGAAACCGGCGCGCAGACGGCCAAAATCTGCTACGGCGCCGACGGGTGGGTCACTCATCACAATACCGACTTGTGGCGAGCCACAGCGCCGATCGACGGTCCCCAGTGGGGCATGTGGCCTATGGGGGGCGCCTGGTTATGCCTGCACTTGTGGGATCATTATGATTATTCCCGTGACACAGAATATTTAGCTAAAGTCTATCCGGCCATGAAGGGAGCCGCGCAGTTCTTCTTCGAGACGCTGGTCGAAGATCCCAATCAAAAATGGCTGGTGACGTGCCCGTCACTATCACCCGAAAACAATCATCCGTTCCGTACGAGCGTCTGCGCGGGCCCAACGATGGACATGCAAATCCTGCGAGACCTGTTCTACAATTGTATCCGTGCGGCGGAAATTCTCGGCGTCGATGAGGACTTCAGAAAACAAGCTGTCGCGACACGCCAGCGCCTGGCGCCAAATCAGGTCGGCAGCGCCGGCCAGCTCCAGGAATGGCTGGATGATTGGGACATGAAAGCTCCGGACCTTCATCACCGACATGTCTCACATCTGTACGGATTGTATCCGAGCGATCAGATTCACGTGCGAACCACCCCCGAACTGGCAACAGCGGCACGCAAGAGTCTTCAGATTCGTGGCGACGAAGCCACCGGCTGGGGCATCGGTTGGCGTCTGAATCTCTGGGCACGCCTCCACGATGGCGAACACGCCTATAAGATTCTTACGATGCTTCTGCGACCAGAGCGGACCTACCCGAATATGTTCGATGCGCATCCGCCGTTCCAGATCGACGGCAACTTCGGCGGTACTTCCGGCATCGCCGAGATGCTCCTTCAAAGCTGTGCAGGCGAGATTGAGTTGCTGCCGGCCTTGCCAAAAGCATGGCCAAACGGCTCCGTCAAGGGCCTTCGTGCCCGCGGTGGCTTCGAACTGGATATTCAGTGGAAAGACAATAAACTCGTAAATGTAACCGTGCGTTCGCTCGCAGGCGGTTCCTGCCGACTTCGCTATGGCGCCGTCACGCACGACCTGAATCTGGCCAAAGGCCGGAGTGCTCAATGGGATGGAATCCCATAACGAAAGCTTATAATACCAATTTGAGGAGAACCAGACAAGTACAGCCCTATGGGGCAAAAACGCTAATATTATTCGGTATCTACGATGATACCTCGCCGCTTTGGGCAGTGGTCATCGGCATGGATATATGATAAACTTGTTATGCCGAAACATAATCATTCATAAGGAGTACTATTATGAAAAGCTTTACATTCCTTCCTTGGCTTGTGAGTTTGGTTTCGCTGACCGGCTGTATTACTACAGCCGCAACTTCGGCTTCATCCGGGATATCTGCCGATCCGGCAAAATCCTGGACCGCCGACAACGGCAACGGTACCTATTCCAATCCACTGTTCTATGAGGAATTCGAGGATCCCGACGTCATACGCGTCGGCGAGGACTATTACCTCGCCGGCACTACCATGCACATGAATCCAGCTCTGATCGTGCTGCATTCCAGGGACCTGGTGAACTGGGAACTCGCCAGCTATTGCATGGATCGTCTCGACCTCGGCCCCGCATTTCGTCTCGAAGGCCAAAACATCTATGGCAGAGGCATATGGGCGCCATGTATTCGTTACCACGACGGCATGTTCTATGTTTTCTCCAACGTCAACGGCGTGGGTTTACAGGTTTTCCGTTCAAAATCAGCCTATGGCCCATGGGAGCGCAATCAGTTGCCCGGAAGGCACGACCTGTCGGTCCTCTTCGATGATGACGGCAAGGTTTACATCATCTCCGGCAACCGTAGCCCATATCCTATCGAAGAGCTTACACCGGATCTCAAGTCCTTCGTTCCCGGCGTCCGCCACCAGTTAGATGCACGCATGGGCGAGGGCCACCACCTATATAAGATTAACGGCAAATACTTCGACGTCTCCGCCATCCCCGGCGCGCACACGGACCAGGTCGTCGCCCGAGCCGATTCGATCGACGGTCCCTGGCAGGTTGAACTCATGGTACAAGGCGAATCACTGGGCGTACCCACTCAAAATGGCGTCCGCACCAGGGGACGCGGCAGTAATCAAACCTTCACGGTCACGCCGAGCAATCCTAACGCCGGCGGCGGACTCACCCTCCATCAGGGCGGCATAGTTGATACCCCGTCCGGTCAGTGGTGGAGCATAATAATGCAGGACCACGGCAGTATAGGTCGAATGGTCGCCCTTGTTCCAATTACCTGGGAGAACAACTTTCCGATCATCGGCCTGCCGGGAAATCTCAGGAAGGCTCCCAATACATGGATCAAGCCAGAGACCGGTTACAAACAGGATCCCAAGCCGCTGTTTGTGCGCAGTGATAACTTCGATTCCCCTAAAATGAATCCCGTCTGGCAGTGGAATCATGTCCCCGACGATACTAAATGGTCTCTCACTGAAAAGCCCGGTGTGCTTCGCCTGCACTCGCTGGCTTCCGATGACTTCTGGATGGCTCGCAACAGTCTGACACAGCGGCCAATGGGGCCTGAGTCAATTACGACAGTAGAACTGGATGCATCGGATCTTAAGCCGGGAGATACCACAGGCCTTGCGCTGCTGAACGCACCTTATGCATGGATCGGCCTTGTGAAAACTGCCGAAGGCATAACTTTGCAGATGTTTGATCAGACCAATCGTAAAACCACGAATGCTCCAAACAGTCCCACCCATCTCTGGCTACGCGTTGCCTGCAACTTCGACACCGAGGAGGCTGTTTTTAGCTGGAGTAAAGACGGCAAGGAATTCACACCACTGGGCGATCCATTTATTATGGCGTACCAGCTCACGACTTTCCAGGGCGTTCGCCCTGCCCTGTTCAACTACAACACTTCAGGGCAGCCCGGCGGTTACGCCGATTTCGACAATTTCACGGTTGACGAGCCGCGAGCGAGGGGCATCGAACGTGAGATCCCCGTGAACAAAACCATTGTTCTAACCAGCGGCGCCGACGGCAGTTTCCTGGTCGCCGATATAAAGAACAACACACTGGTTAATATCTCGGCCGATGCGGCAGGTACGGTCCCTCAAAATGCCAAGTTCCAAATCATCGACGTGGATTTGGGCCGCGTGGCGATCAAGGCGACTAACGACCGTTTTATCTCCGTCACCGGTGAGGGTGTCGAGCTAAAGGATCTCGCCGGAAAGGCGCCCGGTGATGCAGAATCTTTCCAATGGATCAATCTGATGCGTGGCGACACTATGCTAATGTCCCTCACTAATCATCGTTATCTGGCTACCAAGCCCAATTCCCCCAGTCAGGTGACTGTTTCCGCCACCGGACCTCAGCCGGATCGAAAAGGCGGTGTCTGTTTCAAATGGAGGGCAGCCGAATGAAACTTTTTCGTCATCGTAGGTCTTCTATGCCGCTGGTACTGCGGCACAGTAAGATCTCAACAAAACGAAACCTCGTGACTTGAAAGGTGATATCGTGAAAAAATATGTAAAAGCGCTTACCGTTTTGCTGATATTTGGAACATGTGCTGTCCCTTCCTGGGCCGAAGGTCATTACAAAAGTTTCACCGTTTCAACCTACGCGATTCAGAGTACTGTACAGGGTCTAATGAACGGTAATCCCGATCCCGCCGAATCATGGTCTGCCCTTACACGCAATCTCAAGATCGACAAGATATATCTTGAGGTCATGCGTAACCACACGCTCGTCGACGAAAACGGCCTGGAAAAACTGAAAAAGTACTATCAGGACCAGGGTGTGCAGGTCTGCGGCGCCTTGGCATATAGCATCAGCGAATCCTACGGCTACCAGGGCTTTGACTATGCCGATCCGGAAAACAGGGAATTCGCCCAAAAGGCCGTGGAAATGGCGGCCCGCCACTTCGATGAAATATTGCTCGACGATTACTATTTCTTCAACCGCAAGACCGACTACGATATCAAGGCCAAGGGCGACAAATCATGGACGCAGTATCGCCTCGAGACCATGCGTGAGGTTACTGAGAACCTCATAGTCAAGCCCGCCAAGGCCGTCAATCCCAATTGCAAAATTATTATCAAAATGGCCAACTGGTACGATCAATACGCCGGTATGGGCAATGACACCGAAATAGTTCCGCTCCTTGTCGACGGTATGTTCGCCGGCACGGAATCCCGTCTTTGGGTCGGGCAGGAACAACACCTGCAACCCTATCTCAGCTACAATATCATGCGTTTCATGGATAACCTCAAGCCTGGTATCAACAAAGGCGGCTGGGTTGATCAGGGCGGCGCAAATCCAGTTGATCGCTACTGCGAGCAGGTACTGAATACTGTGTTTGCCCGCTGCCCTGAGATGTGTTGCTTCCACTATGGGGGTATGCTTAGGCGCATTCGACTCAATACTACAACAAACCGCACATGGGCCGACCAGCCCACCAGCCTCAACCTCACTGAAGTCCAAAAAACCATCGGCCCTGATGAGAATCCTACCTTCGCCGATATCGCCGCCTACACCCTCGGTCAGGTTGACAAGGTTCTGGTCAACGTCGGCAAGCCAGTCGGTATAAAGACCTATACTCCTTATCATGCCACAGGTGAGGAATTCCTCCACGATTATCTGGGAATGATCGGTTTACCCATGGACATCTTTCCATGTTTTCCTTCTGATGCCGATATGGTTCTTCTCACCGAACAGGCCAAATTCGATCCCGATATTATTCACAAAATCCGGACTCAGCTTGAGGCCGGCAAATCCGTATGCGTTACATCCGGTTTCGTACGCACCATGAAAGGCAAAGGTATTGAAGATATTTGCGAGCTCGAAACTACCGGAGCCGCTGTGCCGGTGCGGGGTTTTACCTTCGCGGGAGGTCCCGGTGCCCCCTTCCGGGGCGGTCGCGGCTTGACAAGGCGTGAGGGTGAACCTGATCCCTTCGAAGCTCCTCGCGATATCCTTATTCCTGAAATCAAGTATTTCAACATCCTGACCCATGACGCATGGGGTGACGCTTTGGGTATCTCCCCCGGTGGCACGACTTATCCCATATTGCTCTCCTGCGATTATTCCAAGGGCAAGTTCTACGTCCTGACCATCCCCAACGATCCCGCCGACATCTATGCCTTTCCGTCCACGGTTCTGTCGGTTATCCGGGCTGCCTTAGGCTCAGCCGAGCCTATCCGTATCGACAATGCACCCGCGCAGGTCGCTTTATTTCGCTACGACAATAACACATTTATAGTGCAGAATTACCTGCCTACATCGGCAGAAGTTACAGTCTCTGTCGCAGGCTCAGCGGAGAAAATTCACGAGATGCTTACCGGCCAGGACATCACACCCGCACCGGCAGCAGGTCGCGGTTTTGGCCGACGCGGTGGATTTGGCGGTCGTGGCCCGGCCGGCCCGCCGCAGCGTACATCCTTCATATTCACCGTGCTGCCACACTCGTACATGGCCTTTGCTGTCAAATAGGATCAAGTGATTATGTGACAATATGAAAAGATTCTTTTACTTGGAATTACCATGAGTACTATACAACTGAAAATTCGCCTCAACTTGTTCACAGTCATCTTAACGGCCGGAATGTGGATTCTACATGCCGTTGCGCCGGTATCCGCTGCCACGATTACGCCCGTTAATGCCGTCATCGACGCCGGCAAGACTTATGCTCCCATCAATCCCAACATATACGGTATGTTCATCGAACACGCCGGCGGCCTCGTGTACAACGGTATGTGGGCTGAAATGATAGGCGACCGCAAGTTCTATAATCCCATCACAACACAGAACTCAGCCCCTGCCGGCCGCAGCAGCCGCGGTCGCTTTAGTGGAGCGCCTCGCCGCTGGATTCCCGTCGGTCCGGCAGAATCCATCACCATGAATACTCGACACATCTACGTCGGCGACCACTCCCCAGCAATCGCGCTCAATTCAAATGAGCCTCGCGGCATCCGCCAAACGGGTCTTACCCTCATGCGCAACAAATCCTATACCGGACGCATTGTCCTCGCCAGCGATCCTGCCGCTAAGGTATCTGTCAGCCTTGTGTGGGGAACGGGCACCACTGACCGTCATACATTGACTATCGACAAGCTAACCCGTGCCTATGCCAGGTTCCCACTCACCTTCAGGTGTCCTGTCGATTACCCTGACGGCCAGATCGAAATCACCTCCACCGGATCCGGCACCTTATATATCGGCGCCGTCTCGCTGATGCCTTCCGACAATATCCAGGGCTGGCGCCCCGAAGTCATCGCCGTCCTCAAATCCCTGCGCTCGGGTGTCTATCGCTGGCCCGGCGGCAACTTCGTCTCCGCTCACGACTGGCGCGACGCAATCGGTGATCCCGATCAGCGCCCGCCCACCTGGGATCCTGTCTGGAATACTCTGCAGTCCAATGACGTTGGTACCGACGAATTCATGGCCCTGTGCCGGCTCGTTAATGTCGAACCCTATATCACCGTCAATTCCGGCTTCGGCGAAGCCCGTTCAGCCGCCGAATATCTCGAGTACACCAATGGCCTCGCCACCACCCGTATGGGTGCGATGCGTGCCGCTAACGGCCACCCCGAGCCTTATCGCGTCAGGTTCTGGAACATCGGCAATGAAATGTGGGGCGACTGGCAATATGGTTATATGCCCCTTGCACAATACCAGGTCAAGCACAACCTCTTTGCCAAGGCCATGCGCAAGGTCGATCCCAACATTATCCTCATCGCCAGCGGCGCCATGCCCGATACAATGACCGGTTCCAAAATGTCCTTGAAATTAGGCGACAAGCTTATTCCCGATTACCTCGGGCCGGCCGATTGGACGGGCGCACTGTTTCTCAATTGCCTTGACAACATGGACATGATTAGCGAGCATTATTACAACTATAATTCCCACTTCGATCTCGCGCAGGCAAAGCAAGTGCCTAATGACCCGAATGAACCTCTCGTGGATTGGATGCGACGTCCTGCAAATCACATCCGCATTAAGTACGAAGCTTATCAGGAATATCTGAAACGAATTCCCGCGTTGAAGAACAAACCTGTCCCCATTGCCTTGGATGAATATGCCTACGCCGGCGGGGGTCGCGGCGGCGGCAATTATAAGGTCGTTCCGGCCTACGCCTGGAATTTCCACGAGATGTTCCGCCACTCCGATCTCTTCCAGCTTGGTGCATTGACCTTTATCACGGGAACATACAGTACCGCAGACGGCCGGGCCGTTCTCAATCCCGTCGGCATGCTATTTAAGTTCTATCGTGACTACTATGGCACAATCCCAGTGGATGTTTCCGGCAACTGTCCACAGCCCAAACCCACAGAGCCTCCCGGTGGCGAACAGCCCGTTGTCCACGCCGGCAGCGATACTTTTCCGTTGGATGTTGCCGCCGCCTGGACGGCCGACCGAAAGACCCTTACCATCGCTGTTATTAATCCTACCGAATCCCCACAGACTCTGAGCCTCCAAATCCGCGGGGTTGAGCTCTCCGACAAAGGTACTCTTCGCCGCATGGCACCGCAGAGCCTAACTGCTACCGTGGTTGCCGGACAGGAACCGGGCGTCAAGATCGAAGAACAATCGCTGGATGCCATCCCTGCGAATCCAACTTTCGCCCCATTCAGCGTCAATATTTATGAGTTCCCGGTTAAATTATGACTGAATCAGATACACTAATAAAAAGGAATTTTGCTATGAATAATTCTATTCTCTTATGGTTTGCCGTTTCGGCTCTGCTGTCCGGCAATATTCTTATCGCTTCCGCAACTGAACCAATCGCTCAATCCCAAACTGCTGAGACGGTTTCAGTCAGCGAGAATGTCCCCGTAACGCCCTTCTCCACGCCTCTCAAGTGGAAGTCTTCCGGTATGCTGGTCAGCCCAATTTCCGACGAAATGCACACAATTGTGTCCGTCAAAGATCCGACGATCGTCCGCTATAACGATCTTTGGCATATCTACGCAACCGCCTACTCGACATCCGCCAGAACATGGACCATGGTGTACCTGAACTTCAAAGACTTTTCTGAAGCCCCCAAGGCCAAGCTGACTTATATTGACATCAATCCGGATTTGAAGGGGTATCACTGCGCTCCGAGTTTGTTCTATTTCCGGCCGCACAACAAGTGGTACTTGGTCTTCCAGTCGCAGCAGCCACAGTATTGCACTACCGATGATATCTCCAAGCCTGAAACCTGGACGGCGCCGCAGGATTTCTTTGAAACCAAGCCGTCCGGCGCCCCGAGGCTTTGGATCGATTATCACGTGATTTGCGACGATACACATGCCTATCTGTTCTTCACCGGCGACGATGGCCGCTTTTATCGCAGCCGGACCAGGATCGAGGACTTCCCCAAGGGCATGAGCAATCCGGAGATTGCCATCCAGGACCGGCGAAACAATCTTTTTGAGGGGAGTATTACCTACAAGATCAAGGGTACCAATACCTATCTGACTCTGATCGAAGCCCTGAGCCCGGCACGCTACTATCGCGCCTGGATATCTGACGATCTCAACGGGGAATGGACGCCAGTGCCGGGTGCCGACTCGTGGGAGAGACCTTTCGCAGGGATCAACAATGTCACCTTCAAAGACGGTGTAAAGCCCTGGACGAGGGATATTAGCCACGGAGAACTGATTCGCGACGGATATGATGAAAAGATGATAATCGATCTCGATAACCTACAAATGCTTTACCAGGGTCGCGACCCGAATAGTGGTGGTAACTACAGCCTTTTGCCCTATCGGCTCGCCCTGCTAACGCTGGATCCTTCCAACAAGCAGGATTAATGGGATTGGGATTAATAATTGAATGAACGAGATATCGCGGCGAATTTACAGGATATGGATGAAAAGCCGCTCATCCGATAGTTTGCGTACTTTCCACAGGAGGTTACATTATGTATAAGACCATTCCCATAACCACGGCGTTACTTGCGCTGGCTCAGGTTGTCATAGCAGCCGATGCCCCGGATACTTCTACATGGGTGAAATTCACCTCTTTCACTTACGCCGGTAAAACCTCCATCACGCCGGGGGCCGGAGAATATCTCAATCCCATCATCGCCGGTTTTTATCCGGATCCTTCGATCTGTCGGGTCGGCGACGACTACTACATGGTCAATTCCTCATTCAATTACTTTCCCGGCATTCCCATCTGGCATTCCAAAGATCTGGTCAATTGGACACAAATCGGCAACGTCATCGACCGGTCTTCGCAATTCGCCGTTAGAGGCGGCCAGATGTCTTCGGGCACGTATGCACCCACCATTCGCTACCACAAAGGCACCTTCTACATGATCAATACCCTTGTGGGCGGTATTGGAAATTACTATGTCACGGCCACGGATCCCAGAGGCCCCTGGTCGGAACCGGTCCGGGTGCCGAGCGTTGGCGGCATCGATCCGGATATCTTCTTCGATGAGGACGGCAAGTGCTACATTCTCAGTTGTGACGATCCCGAAGGCAAAGCTCTGTATAATGGCCACCGCGCTATTAAGATCCAGGAATACGACCTCGAACAAAAGAAGTTTGTCGGCGACAAGACTGTTCTGGTCAACGGCGGTACAGACATCACGAAAAGCCCGATATGGTGTGAAGGCCCCCATCTTTACAAGATCAACGGGACGTATTACCTGATGTGTGCCCAGGGCGGCACGGGCACGGCACACACCGAAGTTATATTCAGGTCGGAATCTCTTCGAGGACCATATGTCCCCTGGGAAAAGAATCCGATACTTGCCGCCATGGATCTTCCGGTCAACCGCTCCGATCCAGTCACATGTACCGGCCACGCCGATCTCGTACAGACGCAAAGCGGCGAGTGGTTCGCCGTCTTTCTTGCCTGCCAGCCCTATGAGTCCGGCTTTTATAACACCGGCCGCCAAACGTTCATGCTTCCGGTCACATGGGAAAACGACTGGCCCGTTATTTTGCCGCCTCGCACACCGGTCCCACTGACCGTGAACAGACCCAATCTGCTTCCTGACAAGCCCCCGGCTGTGGCAACAACGGGTAACATCAGCTTTACTGACACGTTCAATTCGGACACACTGCACTATCGGTGGATCGGTATTCGCAAACCTGCTTCTCAATGGTATGTGACATCATCAGCCGCCAAGGCCCTCTTCCTTGAGCCTCGCGACGATCTTCTTTCGGGCCAGGGCAATCCGTCCTATATTGGTGCGCGGCAGCAAAACAATGACTTTACCTGCACCGTAACCCTGACGGCTCAGCCCAGGACAGTAAGTTGTGTCGCAGGTCTGGCGGCCTTCCAGAACGAGGGCCATTACTATGCCATCAACGTCGAAATCGATTCCGGACGACTCACTGAGATCTCGGTCGAACAGGCCGGTGGCAGCCGTGGCTTCCGCCGCGGCGGCGAACAGTCGCAAGCGAAATTTCTGGCCGCCCAAGCGTTACCTGAGAACATAACTTCCATTTATCTCAAAATCGAAGGAGCCGGACCTCGCACCCGACTTTTCTACAAGATCGGCAGCGGCGAATTTATCCAGCTCGGCGAGGACCTCCAATCTTCCTTTTTAAGTACCGAAACTGCCGGAGGTTTCCAAGGAGTAACACTGGGCATGTTCGCACACATTTAATAATCATTACAATAACGAAATATTCCTGAATATGAAAATCGATGTAACAACAAAATCAACCAGGTTTTGGCAGAGACTCGCTTTTGAAAGTAGAGTACAATGAAGCATATATTTTGTACGGCCTGTTCGTTTACAGGGTATTATCGGTTGCGATCGGAGGACTTATACGACAAAGCGAAGCCGCCGCGGAGCTTGGCTTTGATGATAATTTTCAATAAAACTTTTATGGTAAAACATTTTTTTGACCACTCCGGGTGATATAAGTAAGGTCATTGATGATATATGGAGACAATTATGTTACTAAAGAGTGTAAATTACAAATCCGAGAAGATTCAATTTAGCCGTTACTCCTTTATTCTCATTATATTATACCTCATTGGCCCTAATCGTGGATTTGCACAAAATCCTCTGATTCTTGATCAATTCACAGCCGATCCAACTGCAAGAGTATTCGATGGAAGAGTTTATGTTTATCCTTCCCATGATATTCTTGCGAGTCCAGGTAAGGGGCGTCCAGGGTGGTTTTGTATGGAAGATTACCATGTTTTCTCTTCCGAAAATCTGACGGATTGGACCGATCATGGTGTCATTTTAACCCAGACCGAGGTTCCATGGCTTGAGCGCAAAACATACAGTATGTGGGCGCCCGACTGCGTCTATAAGGATGGACAGTACTATTTCTATTTTCCCACTGGTGGCAGAATAGGTGCCGCAATAGCAGATAAACCATACGGCCCTTTCAAACCGGAACAGCAGCCCATAGCGGGTGTTCGCGGAATAGATCCCGGGGTGCTCATTGACAAGGATGGAAGTGCCTATTTATTCTGGGGAGGAATATCAGTTGCCAAATTGAAAGACAATATGGTTGAACTGGATTCGCAGCCGCAGCGGATTGCAAATCTCCCCAGGCCAGGGCTCATTGAAGGCCCATTTCCTTTTAAGCGAAATGGTATTTATTACTTAACTTATCCGCATGAAGTAAATGGGGCCGAGAGACTTGAATACTCAATTGCCAGCAGTCCGACGGGGCCTTATGAGTGGAAGGGAGTGATCATGGACCAATCCGTCAGCGGTTGCTGGACAAATCATCATTCAATTGTTGAATTCAAAGGGCAGTGGTATTTGTTTTATCATGACAGGGATTTATCCCCGGACTTTGATAAAAACCGATCCATAAGGGCGGATTATCTATACTTCAATGACGACGGCACCATACAAAAGGTCATTCCAACCTTGCGAGGAGTGGGTATAACAAATGCCGCCGGTGAAATACAGATTGACAGGTACAGCGCCGTTAGCCCGGAAGGAGTAACCGTTGCATTCGTTGACCCGAATCAGAAACAAAAAGGATGGAAAGCTATTCTGACGGCCCAAAATGCCTGGATTAGATATAACAAGGTAGATTTTGGTCGAGAGAAGCTGAAATCAGTTTCAATTAAAACTTCATCCTCAACAGGAGGCGTTATTGACATCAGAATCGATGCAGTTGATGGACCGTTGCTCGCTAAAGTTAACATTGCGGACAATACAGACTGGAGTGTGGTCAATTCAAACCTCTCAGAAAATCCTTCCGGCGCGCATGACTTGTTTGTGATGCTTAAAGACACAAAAACCGTTGAAATCGATTGGATAAAGTTTGAATAAGTAATCTCAGGCGATTCGTCTAAAGAGAGTAAATAAAAAACCTCAGGTAAAAAGGAGTCGATTATGAAAACTAACAAACTACTATATGTAATCTTTCTGTCTTTGACAGTACTATGCTTCGTTGAAAAAGCCACAGGTTCGGAGAAATCGGCGTTAAAGGACGTGTTCAAAGATTATTTTCTGATTGGCGGAGCTTTTAATCATAATCTTGTCTCTGGTGAAGATCCCAATGCGGCAGAAATTGCCATAAAACACTTCAACACTGCAACATCTGAAAATGATATGAAGTGGTCACTCATTCATCCCCGGCCGGACCAGTATAACTGGGAGCCGGCGGACCATTTCGTGGATTTTACCGAAAAAAATAATATGGTTCCTATCGGACACTGCCTTGTCTGGCACAGCCAGGTACCACGCTGGACTTTTCGCGACGATTCCGGAAATCAATTGACTCGTGATGCTCTTCTTGCCAGAATGAAAGATCATATTACGACAGTTGTCGGCCGTTATAAAGGACGCGTCAAGGGCTGGGATGTTGTCAACGAGGCGCTTAACGACGATGGAACATTACGTAATAGCCGATGGTTACAGATAATCGGCGAAGGCAAGCCCGAACAGCAATATGATTATATTGCAAAAGCCTTTGAATACGCCCATCAGGCCGATCCTGATGCAGAATTGTATTACAATGACTATAGTCTTAGCACGGATAAGGAAAAATGCGATGGTGCAGTAGAAATCGTGAAATATCTCAAATCCAAAGGCCTCCGGATCGATGGTGTCGGAATCCAGCTACATGCCGGATTGGATTATCCTGACAAAGAATCCCTCGAGTACTGTATTAACACGTTAGCGGCTACCGGCGTAAAGGTGATGGTTACCGAACTGGATATTCGCACACAGAGACGCGGTTATCGCGGCGCCGATATCAGTCGGATCAACCGGCAAAATACGAGCGATCCCAACGCGGCCTCGGCGGAAATCCAGAAGAAGCTCGCGGATAAGTACGCGGAGATATTCTCTATCCTGCTCAAACACAAAAAGGTCATCACCCGCGTCACGTTCTGGGGTGTTTATGACAGAACATCCTGGATCAGGTGGGGCTCTCCCCTGCTTTTTGATAGGAACTACAAGCCTAAACAAGCTTTTGATGCTGTAATTAATACCGTACAGGCTGACATGTAATTTACCCTATGCCGGGCATGTGACTGCTAAGAAAAAGCTGTTGGTCATTAGTTTATTGATATCGCAAGGAGAAAAAAATGTCTGGTAACTGTTTAAATGGGAAATATAGGTTAAGAGGGACTTTATTGCTCTCATTAAACAATCGCCTTATCACTATTCTTAAAACTGCCCTAATCATGTTGGAGATATGCTTTTGCATGCAATCTGCTTTGGCTAAATCAGCCGCACCCATTATCGGCAAATCTCCTCGTTACTGCAATCCTCTTTCTATTGAAACTTCCTCCAGAGACGGCTCACCGCGAGGCGTCAGCCTTGGTGATGTGACAATCGTGCGGGAAAATAACCAATATTACATGTTCTGTACAGGCGGCGGTGCCTGGGTTTCGGAAGATTTAGTCAACTGGAAATACAATCCTGTTCAGGGCCGTGTGCCGGTTGCTCCCGGAGTATTTAAATACAACGGTTATTTTTATATGTCGGGCAATGGTGCGCCGCTATACCGTGCGAGTGACATACTTGGTCCCTACGAAGAAGTTGGTGACTGGAAAGACCATAACCGCCAGGCATGGGAAGGCACGGCAAATAACGGCCAAACATGGGAAGGAGCTTTCGATGTGCACTTTTTTATCGATAATGACAAGCCATATCTGTATTATCCCGGCCGAGGAGCCGAAGGAATATACGTTGTCCCGCTCGATCCTGAAAATCTCACTCAATTCGCGGCTGCTCCTAAACGTCTGTTTGGTTTCGATAAGTCACATCAATGGGAACGCTACGGCGAGATGAACGAGTATTCCGAAGTTACCTGGATTGAAGGTCCGTGGATGATTAAACATGATAACAGATATTACCTCGAATATTCCGCGTCCGGCACTCAATGGCTAAGCTATGCAACCGGCGTTTATACATCCACAAATCCTCTCGGGCCGTTTACATACGCACCGGAAAATCCGATTCTGCGTAAAACCACCGGCGTTGTCACCGGGGCTGGTCACGGCTGTGCAGTCAAAGGTCCGGACGGCAATTTCTGGCAGTTTTATACCATCGTACTGGCAAATCCGCCCGGCGGCAGACGTATCGGAATGGATCCAATCGGTTTTGATGAAAATGGTAACCTTTTCGTTAAAGGTCCCACTGAAACGCCGCAATGGGCTCCCGGTGTTGTCGATGATCCTACCCGTCAAAATGATTCCGGTTCGATTCCCTTGACTATTAATAAACTGCGAGCAATGAATTCTCGAAGCACTTTCTCAAGCCAACGCACTGGCCATGAAGCTGCTTATGCTGTCGATAACTCTAACGGGACATGGTGGGAACCAGCTGAAGATGACAAGCAGCCGGTCTTAACTCTGGATTTAGGGCCGGCAACTGAATTTGATCATGTCCAACAATTTATGATTGACTCCTGCCGTATTGAATTCACAACAGGTGGCGGTTTTGGTTTCCGTTCTGGAAGACAAAGCGGAAACACCCAACCGACTAATACGACAATTACCCATCGATACAAAATCGAAGCTTCCGTCGATGGTACTACCTACACTACTGTTCTTGATAAAACCGACAATAACATAACAAAGTATATAGAGTTCGAAGAGATTCCTCCTACGTCATGCAGATTCGTTCGTCTGATTATTACCGACTGGCCAAAGATTAGTAATTCGCACCTGGGTATAATGGAATTTACTGTTTTCGGCAAACCAATTGAACCGTAAAAAATACTGAGCAGACCACGTATATAAATAATATACCGGCTGGTTTCGATTGAATTTGCAATGCTTCTTAATAGATACTACTCAAAGCTACTCTCAGAGATTGAACAATATTCGCTAAATACTAATTTCACTTTTCATAAAAGCGCTTATATCAAAAACATGTCCAGAGCTTGTAGAAGGATTGGGTTCGTTTTTTCAATTTACCACCAAATCTATCTCTATTTGGAAGGCACAGAGGTTCAAAGGCACATAGGCACAAAGATATATCCCAGCACAATATTAACATAACCAATTTAATATCAAATATTTACAACACGATACCCTGTCCGCTACACGCGATCTCCTATTAAAATTGTGTTCGTACTCCCTTGGGGACGCCTTACGGTGCTTGGGCATAAATTTTCTTGTCCCGGCCCATTCGACCCCGCTCAGAACCTGACCTGAATGAAACTGAAGGGATAAACTCCGCCGCTGGCAAAGCCGGATTCGACGCATTATCTTGTTAACATAGAACTTATATCAATATGCCTCCGGTCAATTGGGTTCGTTTTTTCAAATAGCCCTGAAATTTCATACTATATGTTCAGTAGGCATAACTTGCTGCCGGTAAAGTATTTAAACTCTTTTTGTGTAATTAGTAAATTATCAGACATTAAAGACTTCAAATTAATCTCTAATGAACTAATCAACTGATTAACTTTCGCTGGATTTCTTTTTGCCCCCCTCTTATTCGATAATTTACTATATTCAATTGTTAATTAACTATCTTACACATTTACGGCGAAAATGCAAGAAAAAAATTCACGATTCTCGATATTCGATACTGGATTCTGGCTTCTCCGTTAGTCCCTTTAGGGACGCTTTACGGCGGAGTCCCAAGGACTGTTTTCTGGATTCTATTAATAATACGTATGGCGTATTGCGTAAAGCAATGCCTAAAAATGCTCCTGACCTGCTCAGTAGAAAAGCCTTAACAAATTATCTATTTTAAACCTGCGCATTGTTACCGACTGTTGTATACAATCGAGAATGAGCACAACATCTAAATCACCAAAAAAGGTGGCACAGGCGGCCTATCTTACCGCCCAAAATACACTGCCCGATTACAGCCGTCGATTCAGTCCCAAAAAATTCACTCAACCAAAAATATTAGTATGTCTTTTTTGAATATCTTTTTCAAAACAGACTAACGAGGGATTGTAGCTATACTTATCGGAAAAGAAAAAAAACCTTACGAAGTTCAACTAAAAGTGAATACCAGTCTCAACGATCTGTCGTAATTGCCAATCCGAAAACAAAATTAGAACAAGATTTTAAGAATTTTGGAGTTCGTATATCTGCTTTGAGTTTGTAAGTCTTTTGTAAACAGAATCTTGCTGAATGGGCCCGGTAGGATTCGAACCTACGACCAATGGATTATGAGTCCACTGCTCTACCGCTGAGCTACGAGCCCTGTATTATTTCAAATACCTTCCTGAAATAATATTATTTCATCAATTCTCCTTATTATAACCGCCAAATTTGAGGAGAAAACAGAATTATACATTCGTAAAGTAACTTTATACAAAAAAATTCTTTGTTACAAGCAAATTCGAGTATTTTAATACCCACGGAGATACTTGAATCCAAATATCTCCAAAGATTAGCCTGCAAGGATAATTCATAAAATATCCTTCCAATTTCATTAGCAACAACCTAATATAATCCATGATTTTTTTGTTAACATAGTGTCCAGGTAAAAAATGTTAGCTTTTTAATGGGACATCCAACAATGCTTAATAAAAAGTTATTCTTAACAATGGCACTTGCAGTTATAGCGGCGTCAAATGGTTCATATGCCATCCAAAAACCCGGATTAGAAAATCCTGAGAGCTCAGTAGTACTTATAAGAACTCTTAAGCAGGATTTTGACTATGTAACTCCATGGAAAAGGAAGGACATGGCCCAGAGTGCCGGTTCAGGCTTTATCATTGGCGGCGAAAGAATCCTCACCAATGCCCATAATGTTGGTAACAGCAGATATATAGAGCTTAGAAAAGAAAACATTGCCAGACGTTACCCTGCACGGATTATATTCATCGGACACGACTGTGATCTGGCAATGCTAACTGTTGACGATAAGAGTTTCTTTGAGGGAACCCAGGCACTGGAACTGGGGGGAATTCCAAAGGTAAACAGTACCGTCTCCACATACGGTTTTCCAGTCGGTGGCGACCGCATCTCGGTAACAGAAGGTGTTGTCTCACGCATAGAAGCAGATACATACGCCCACAGCGGCGCAGATGACCATTTAGTCATTCAAACTGATGCGGCCATCAATCCCGGTAATAGCGGTGGACCGGTCATACAAAACAACAAGATTGTCGGAGTTGCTTTCCAGGGTCTGCGAGACGCTGACAACATCGGTTATTTGATTCCGACAACTGTTATAGAACACTTTTTGAAAGATATTGAGGACGGCAATTATGATGGTTTTGGCTCAATGGGGGCGCTTTTTTATCCGGGCTTACATAATCCGAGTTATAAGGATTATCTTAAGATTCCGCCGGAGGAAGATGGCATCGTGGTGATTGGAACATTAATGCATTCATCAGTAGAATCCATTCTTCAGCCGGGTGATGTGATTACACAAATCGATGACTACAATATAGACAATGACGGAATGATTCAGATATATGGTTTGAGACTATCCATTTCGGCGACAATTGAGTCCAAGCAAATCGGCCAGACACTGGAACTAACTTTTTTCCGAGAAGGTAATCTTCAAAAAGCAACTGCTACGATTGCTCTAAATAGACCGATATTCGAGCAGGCACGCCAATATGACCGTCCCCCTCCTTACGTTTGTTTTGCAGGACTGGTATTCGTTCCCGCAACACGGAATTATCTCGAAAGCTGGGGACCTCGCTGGCCGCAGGAAATACCTTTTTACCTGCGATACCTTTTCTCTCATTCTATAGAGCTTAATACAGACAGACAACGCAAGGAATATGTTGTTCTTTCGGAAATTATGTCTGACGAGGTCAACACTTACGCCTACGAGTTTAAAAGCCAGATAGTAGAGAGTATCAATGAAACCACTATTTATAGTCTTAACGATATCTATAAAGCCTTCAAAAAATCTGAAGATACCTTCTACACAATAAGATTTATGGGTAATGATCGTATCCTGAGAATTAATGCCGAAAATGCCAGGCGCGTACATCAGTCCATATTAGAAAAATATGATATTCCCGCCGAGGCCCGGATGGAGACAAAACCATGAAAAAATGGATAATTTATATCGCTATTTTGTTTGCAGCTTCTACACCCTGTTCGAATGCAACCGAATCGAATCTTGAACGATCCGAGTTAACAGAATTAATGAAAGAATCAATCGTTTACCTTGAAATTTCCAAACATGGTTATAACCAGGGCGAACCATGGAAACACAGTGATGTTACTCAAGAATGGGCCTGTGCATGTGCGGTTGGAGAATATCAGGTAGTAACCACGGCGGAGAGTGTCGCAAACCATACCTATCTTAAAGCTCTCCGATACGGCCAAAATGAGTTTATCGGAGCACAACTCGAAGTTGTCGACTATGAAGCCAATCTTTGCTTGATTCGATTGGATCCGAACGCATTAAGTAAGCCGCTCAGGCCTTTGACATTCAGCGAAGATTACCTAAAAGGAGCAGAAGTGAATTGCTACTGGTTATCCTCAGAAAATAGGATATATAACGGCCGCGGTTATCTTGACCGTGTAAACGTTCAAAAAACGCGTACTTCTCATGCACAATATCTTCAATACATAGTGGCAGATACTACTCAACGTACGTCATTCGGAGAAATTTATTGCGTTGGCAGCTCGCCTGTAGGAATAGCATGCTGGTCAAATAACGATAAAGAAACCGGTTTGATTCCGGCAGAAATAATCAATCACTTTCTAAACAGTGTTAAAGACGGCAACTACACAGGGCTTGGAAAGGTAGGTTTCGCCGTCTCGGAGCTCCTCAATCCGGCCATGCGATCCTTCCTTAAAATGCCGGAATCACTTAAAAGCGGGGTGTATGTAACAGATGTGTATAATCTCGGCACGGGTCACAATATCCTGAAAAAAGACGATGTTATTCTGGCAATTGATGGTAATACTCTTGATCCTTACGGCAGATTTATGCACCCAAAATATGAACTTTTATTATTTGACCATTTGATAACCAGCAAGAGCGTCGGCGAAAACATAATATTCGAGATCTGGCGTGACGGCAAAAAAACAGAAATACAGGGAGAAGTCAAGACATTCAAGCCCTCGGAAATGCTCGTACCGTATCACGAATTCGACCAGCAGCCGGAATATATCGTAACGGCGGGATTTACAATGCAGAAACTGACACGAGAGTATCTGATGGAATTCGGCCGTGATATGTCCGGCGACACACCAAGTCATTTATATCATTACTATCGTGACCTTGCTTTCAAACCAACCGATGAACGCAGGGACATTGTCGTACTAAGTTATGTTCTACCTACACCATTCAATCTTGGCTATGCCGGTCTTGGACAGATGGTTGTCAGCAAATACAACGGTATGAAAATAAGTTCTATCGAAGACATTCTGGTAGCCAGGAATTTGAATCCGGAGTCGAAATATGATGTTATCGAATTCGAACTGGATAGCCCGGTCGTAGTTATAGACCGACGGCAAACAAGAGATAGCGACGTGTTTGTACAAAAAAATTATGGCATCACAAATCTCCTTAACATAAATCAACAAAAACCAGGAATCTAAAAACAGCACAAGAGGGCAGAATAATATTATAGCCAACCATTTCCCCTAAACCAATTCAGATGGTAAACAATCATTCAATCGAATAAAAAGGAAGCCCCCGCTTGAAGGAGGAAAGGTGGATAGCAGGGGCTTTGCACAAGCGAAACTGTACTATCTTCGCATTTATTGCACAATGCCGTCAATTGTGGTGACTACGTATTTTTAGATAAAATTTCTCTACATATACGAGACCAGAAAGGTCCTATATTACAGGCACAAAATAGCTAAAAATCGCAATATTCTTGTTATTTTAGCAAAAAAACAATAATAAAGCCCCTACTTTGTGGAGGAGAATACAAAGCAGGGACTTAAGTAATAGTGTATATTTAATACACTATCACACCTCCTTCTTTCATCAATTAACCATCTTTTACTATAATTTAGTGCCGTGTCGAGTTCCAATTATAACGATTTTTACAAATACAACGATTTCTCAGGCTATTTCAAATCCTGATTCAAAAACATCAATACAAAAGCACTTATGGCAGATTTCACACGCAGTATAACGTTTGGCTATAACACAATCCTCCTAAAGTGGATTCCTGAATATGTCGATTCTTCAGAACAGATATATACAATATGGGAGTAAAAAATGGATCAAGCCAGGAATCAAAGACAAGAAGAAAGATTAGAGTATCAATGGCCCGTATGGTTTGCGGAAGATTTCAAACAAATGCTGTCCGAAGGTCTAATGGTCGATGTCTCCAGCGGAGGAATGGCATTTAAATGTAATGCCGACGAGAATTGCCCCAAAGTTGGACAAAAATTAGCTGCTCGCTTTAGCATCCCGCGTTTCGAAGAAGACGACTCATCAGCTATAACAAGCTTTATCAGAACAGGATATGTTCTACGAGTCGAAAAAATAAATGCATCTTTGTGCCTGGTGGCGATTCAATTCGATGAACCTTTATCTCTCAAACCCTGTGAACAGGCCGATATTAATATTATGCTCAACAAGAATTTACGGTGACTAAAACTACTATCATCCCGAAGCTAATCAGACTGCAAATTTATTCATATCATATTTCCTCTTTCCCTGATACGGCAGATATATTGATTAAAGCAGGCAGGATTGAGTCAAATCTACAATAATATTCCAAGCGAAATCCGACAAGAGCTTATTTTTTAAGGGAAAACAAGCCCTTCGTGGTGAAGGGCCGAAAAAGGGAAATCAGGCTTTGAAAAAGCCCCTGTTTTTATTAACCCCCACATCCAATAAACAGGGGCTTAAGTATTGAAAAGTTATCGATCTATAATTCTCTATAATAAAGTGCCGTCGTCAGTGACCTTTGTAACGCTTTTTGTTCATACAAAACTTCCTTTATTTATGGCATTGAATTAAAACCAACATCAAACCCACAGTCGTCCTTTTGAAGGGGATTCCGAGTAATTTAGTTACAAAACGCTAAATTTATGTGTTTTTTTCAGTAAAAAACCAGATAGAGAGTAACGAATTCCCCGTTTTTACGTCTATTTTTATGGTTTATTACATAAAAACAACGGCAATAGTTTCAAATAGTACTATTGCATTAAATAACGACTTATAAACGGCAAAGAAGATAAATTTTCATGTATATACTTCATCATTACACACAGGTCAACCTAAGTGAAATTCTGGCAATTCTTAACCTGTTTTGGTACAATATGTTAATGATTTGTGTACAAATATAAGGAACAAACCGCATGGAACAACCTGTAGAACAAAAGCTCGAAAACTCATCTAAATTTGGCTCTATTAACGAGGCTCAGCTCATAGAACGTCTTCACAAAGGATTGCTAAAATTAAAGCACCAAATTCATAAAACTATTATAGGTCAGGACAGTGTCATTGATTCGATGCTTTGCTGTATGCTTGCCGGAGGACATTGTATTGTCCAGGGTGTTCCAGGTCTTGCAAAAACCTTGATGGTACATTCCGTGGCGGATTCTATGAATTTGGCATTCAACAGGATACAATTCACACCCGACCTTATGCCGTCGGATATAACCGGCGCTGATATCATTCAGAGAGATCCACAGTCTAAAAAAAGAAAATACGAATTTGTCCACGGGCCGATATTTGCCAATGTAGTCCTTGCCGATGAAATTAATCGTACGCCGCCAAAGACTCAGGCAGCGCTTTTACAGGCCATGCAGGAAAGAGAAGTAACCATCTCCGGCCGGACATACAAACTACCCGAACCTTTCTTCGTTCTTGCAACACAAAATCCAATCGAGCAGGAAGGAACATACCCCCTGCCGGAAGCGGCACTGGATCGCTTTATGTTTATGATATACATTGATTATCCTTCGGCTAAGGAGGAGCACCTAATCGTCAAACAGACAACAACCGGCAAAAAAAGTATTGTGCAAAGTGTGCTGGACAAAAACGATATGATCCTGTTTCAGGAGATCGTCAGAATGGCACCTGTCAGTGAGACGGTGATTGCATACTGTATAAATCTGGCACGTGCAACCCGACCGACCAGCCGACGCTCAACCGGGATGGTAAAAAAATATCTCAAGTGGGGAGCCGGTCCCAGGGCCGGGCAATTTATGACACTTGGAGCGAAGGCCAGGGCTTTGATAAACGGACGAATTACTCCAAGCTTCGAGGATGTCAAAGCCGTAAGCAAGCTGGTACTGCGGCATCGAGTTATCCCAAATTTTAATGCCGAAGCCGATGGCATCAGTGTCGAAGGAATTCTCGATGATCTTGTTCATCAGGTGCCGTTGCCAAAATAATAATATGATAGTTTTTGGGAGTTAGGCATTATTAATTTCCAAACGGAGCTTAGAATTTGGCACAAAATCGTGAATATCTCGACCCTATATTTTTAAGCAAACTGGCGAATATGGAATTGATTGCCCGGTGTGCGGTTGAAGGCTTCTTTTCAGGCCTGCACCCAAGCCCTTTTCACGGTTTCAGCGTCGAGTACAGCGATCATAGGCAATATCATCCCGGCGATGAATTAAAATTCGTGGATTGGAAGGTATTCGGCCGCAGCGATAAACTCTATATCAAGCGATTTCAACAGGAGACCAATACGACAGTTTATATATTACTGGACAACAGTAAAAGTATGTCCTTCGCCTCAGAGCATTCGGTTAGTAAAAGCGAATATGGAGCATATCTTGCCGCTGCTTTGAGCTATTTGATGCTCAGCCAGGGTGACAGCACGTCTTTATTACTTTTTGCCGAGAAAATCCAGAAAAAGATTCCGCCGAGATCCCGACGAACCCACTTGAATATAATTCTGAAAACTCTGCAGCAAAATAAACCGAGCGGGCGGACCAATCTGGCGAGCGTTCTGCATACACTGGCAGAAACAACAAGCCGCAGAGGTCTTGTAATATTAATTTCCGATCTGCTTGATGATGAAGACAGCATTTTCAAGGGTCTTTCTCATTTGAAATTTCTTCGTCACGATGTAATCATATTTCAGATAATGGACCATCAGGAGATAAATCTTGATTATGACGGACTGGTTCAGTTCGAGGATATGGAATCCAGTGATAAAATTCGAACATTTCCACAATCAGTCAAGCAAATATATCGTCAACGTGTTACCGAATTCCTGGATGAAATAGAAAAAACAGCAGGTAGAAGTAATATCGATTATTGTTTCATTGATACCTCCGAACCCTTAGACAGGGCACTGATTGCGTACTTAGCCAAACGAAAGAGGCTCAGATGAGTTTCCTGGAGTGGACATTTTTATTCGGTTCGATAGCTATCGCCGGACCTTTACTGGCGCATATGCTGGCTAAGCCCAGATTCAGACGTTTGCCTTTTACAATGCTCCAGTTTCTCCGCAGCAGTCAGACAGAAAGCTACTCCCGCAGAAGATTGCGAGATTTACTGATACTACTTTTGCGTTGCGCGATAATCGTTCTTATCGCCCTGCTTTTTGCCCAGCCTATCATGTACATCAAACCGAAATCGAAAGATATGCGTCACATTTACTTCCTTGGCCTGGATAATTCCACATCAATGTCTTACTCAGATGATTCGGAAAATTATTTTAAGAAGATGAAAGATTCCGCCGTTAATCAGATTGTATCCGCCGAAACAGATGCTGTTTTCAATATTTGTTCTCTGGTTTCGGGCAACTGGACTCATGGCCTTTCAAAACAACAGGCATTAGTGGAAGTAAAAGCGATGAAAATAAAAATCGGAAGTGCCGATATAGAAGCTTTTCTCTCTGGTATTAGAAATAGCAGCCAGGCAGCTAATCCTGCTGATGAAGTCTCAGCAATGTTGATTAGTGACTTTACGCCTCAAATATTGAAACAATTCCTAAACATTCAGGATCCTGTAAAAGTTGACAACTACAGACATGAAATTATAGCATCCCTAAAACCCATTAATAATGCATCTATAGTAAATGCACAGACTGTTGACTCCGCTACAGACGGATTGATTATAAATGTCTCTGTGGCAAATCAAAATCAAATTCGGCAAAAAAGGCGATTGGCGGCAAAAATGGAAACCAACGATTCCGTTTTCATCGATTTGGACCTGCCACCAAATCAGGTTAAAATATATCCTATCCATTTAAATCCAGGTTTCAATACAGATAGGCAATTATTCGTTCCTGTTGAATTATCTCTTTCATCCGGCGACGGTCTTGAAATTGATGACATATATTATCTTGCCGTTCGTCTGTCACAAAAAAGACAAATTAACATACTACTTGCAGAGGCTAATGAGGATGAAATGTTTCTTCTTGACATGGCGATGCGAACTCTATCCGGCAGAAGTTCGGACAAGGTAATAAAAGTCCGACGTATTACCTTTGCCGATTTAAGTCCTGCGAACCTTGACTGGGCTAACGTGCTGGTCTGCTCAAGTGTTACAGAGCGTCTAAGTAATATGACAGAGGCTTTTTCAAACTTTGTTGAGGCCGGTGGCAGGGCTGTTTTTTTTATAACAGGCGAACCTTCCGCCGCTACTCTGAATCGACTTTGGCAATTGGGAATTCTTCCCGCACTGCCAAAAAAAATTATTCATGAACAAACTTTTGCTGAGACTGATCCACTTGAAAAAGACTTTTTTGGTGTCGATAATATTGCCGCAAAAGCGATATTAAATTACAGAATCGACCGGATACCCGTAGCTGGTTTCTGGGAATGTCAGCAGTATCCGGAAAGTAAATGCCTTTGGCAATATAAGAATGGCTCAGGTTTTATTTATTTCAGACAAATCGGCAACGGCACAAGTATCCTGGTTAATACAAGCGCCGATGATTCGTTGGGGGCCTTGACCAAATCGAGTGTATCGGTCGCTCTTTGTCAATATCTTCTGGGCGAGTACGACCAGATTCGGGATTATAGTTTTACCTGTAACCAACGCATTGTTCTACCTATTACGGACATAAACTTCAATCCAGACCAAAAAAACTCATTATGGATCCGGAACTGTGACGGCAGTAAAAAACGTGCCGTTTTAACTGACTCTTTCTTATCCCTGCTCGATCCGGGCTCCGTGGGATGGCTCAAAACTTTTACCGAACCGGAACTTTATGCCGGAGTGAATCTGCCACCCGATGAAACGGTTATGAACAAACCGGCTACAGAAGAAGTGGACAACGCGTTGAGGCGTGTATTTTCAACAGATGCAAGAAATAACATTGCTTCGGCGGAAACTTTTGACATCAAAAAACAAAAACCTGTATGGATTACGCTGGCCTGGATAATAATTGCATTATTACTGGTAGAATCTTTTGTCGCAAACAGGCTCAGTAGATGAATCAGGATTATATATGGTATTAAACGCAGACAACAGAATTGAAACTTTAGCAGCCAGAGTCAGAAAAGTCAGGCGATGGCTTGCGGCTATTGCTATCCTTAAGGTGGCGGCTGTTTGTTTACTTTTTGTCTGTGGGTATATCGGCGCTTATATGTGGCTTGACCACCTTTTTAACTTCAGCGGCTTAAGCAGGATAATAGCTTTAACTCTTCTGATAATCGCGGCAGCTTTCATCCTCTACAAATTATCGCGTTTGCTTATCGTCCAGATTTCTTACACGAATGCGGCAAATTATATCGAAAATAAAAACAGCTTCGATCAGCAGCTTGTTGCGGCTATGGAATACTATGAAAAAAAGACAGATTATCCGTATTCCGAAGCGCTCGCGGAATATCTGGTCGCCAAGGTCAGTGATGACAGTGATGAATTTAAGTTCGACTCTACTATTGAGAAATGGCATTGTTATATCCTTGCCGCAGCAGTACTTTTAGGTTTTTGTGTTATTGGCTTATATATACAGCGAAATCTCGCATACTTAAAAACATACGTCACGCGGCTGACTATGCCTTTGTCTTCTGTTGAACCTGTACCAACAACAATGCTGGAATCAACTACCGGAGATTTTGTTGCCGAGCCGGAATCGATATTGGAATTTAAAGCCGAAATACAGGGGCGAGTTCCAGAGAACGGCATGTTTGTTTTGGAGCCGCTCTCAAACGACAGCAATGAAATACAACCACGGGAGGAAATCCCGATAACTGCGGTTATTGGAGAAAATGGCAATCCTACTCTTGAAACATCTAATTTTTTCGAGGAGACTGGAAAATTCAGATATCGATTTGAAGCAGGTCAAACAAGCTCCGAGTGGCATAATATCGAGATTCGCGAAGCTCCGAAAATAGAGAGCATCACCGCCGAGGTCTCATTGCCTGCAAAACTTGAAAATAATAAAATGCTTAAAAACTACACGGAGCAAATCAAAGACAACAAACTTGAGCTTGTAGAAAACAGCACTGTAACATTGCATATTCGAACAACTGAAAATATAAGCGAAGCGGCAATAACCGGATTAGACAGTCTTTCAAGCAGCAAACAACTCGACGGCACAAATACCTTCACATACTCCTTCACAGCGGAAAAAGACGGCTCGGTCGGGTTTCGTATTACTGACGAAAAAGGCTTAACTAATAAAAATATACCTGATTTGGAAATTAAGTTGAAAACCGATGAGCCGCCGGAATTCAAGTTGATTTCGCCGGAAAGCGATTATCTTGCGACAAACGTTGCCAGCATTCCAATAGAGTTTGATGTAACAGACGATTTCGGATTAAACTCAATTCAAATATGCCTGGAATTGCCGGATAGACAACCGACTGTAATTGATATCCCAGTTGAGACGGGCGAAAAAAAGCACAAAGCTGCTTATGTCCTCGAACTCGAGCGGCACGATTTGAAAGTAGGTGACAGTATTCTATTCTATGCCCGGGCGACTGACATCGCCACAGGTATTATCCCGGAGAATAACAGATCGAGCAGCGATACTTATTTTATAGAGATTCGCCCTTACCAGCAATTCTGGCATCTGATGCCCGGAGGAGGCGAAAGTCAAAGCCCCGGCGGTACTAATGAAAGCCTGATGACCGTTCTCGAATACACCCGAGCAATCGTTAAAAAGACATGGACCATTGCAGACAAGCAGATTCAGACTGAGGAAGACAATTCGAGGCTCGATTATATTTCCGACGACCTGACTTATTGCTCGGAGCTACTAAAAATAATTCGCGACGATCCGGAGAATAATTTCACAGAAGCCCACAAAGCAGTATTAAATCAGGTATTGAGCCAATACGAACAGGCTCTCGATAATTTGAAACGGCATGACGCACCTTCCGCCCTGCTGTCGGAGAAAAATGCTTACAGAATTTTACGCAAATTCATCCTTGAACTGGATATGCAGTACAATCCGCCTTCGAGCGGCAAAAGCATTCCGCAGGAAAAACCGGATAAAGTGACTCTTCAGGAATCGCCTGAATTGACCGGCATGGAGAAAGAACGAATCGAAGAGCAGATGCAGAAAATGCAGAATAATATCGAGCAGTTAAAAAAAGAACAAAAACAACTAAAGACCGATTTCGAGAATTTTCTGGAACAGAAAAAACAGGCCCAAATTAAATCGCAATCCGAATCGGAGAAAAAAACGCCGGATAAAGAAAATGAAGAGCAAAAAAACCAACAAGACTCTGAGGGAGGGCAAAATCAGGACAACAAACAGAAAAGTCAAAGTGAAACAAGTTCTCAAAGCAGCGGCAATAGTTCCGGCGAAAGCCAGGATTCCAATAAAAGCCAAAGCTCCTCTTCCGGACAAAGCAGCAGTCAAAACGATAATCAGGCAAAACAAAACAGCCTAAGTAAAAGTGACAACAGCCGGAAGGAAAACAATACCCAAAAAGAGCAAAGCAGTACCGAATCCGACAAAAACGACGACAAACAAAGCGATTCTCAAAAAGACCAAAGCGACTCGGATGAAAAAAATAGCGACGATAATGAAGGTTCCGCCGGGAATCAACAATCTCAAACGAATCAGGCGGATTCGGCTTCAAAGAGCGGCAGTCCGAGCGAAAACAGCGGCAATAACCAGGCAGACGGCAAAAATCAAAGTTATGCCCAAAGCGGCAAAAGTACAATGACAAATGAAAACACACAAGCCGCCGAAACATCTCAAGATTCCGTCAGCCAGGTCCGAGATACCTTAAATGAAGACGCCAGATTAAAAATGCTACAGGCAAAACAAAAGGCTCTACAGGAAAAAGTCTCACAGTTGAAACAGGACCTGGAAAAAATACCGCAAAGCACCGATTCAACAGCGGCGAAAGCAACCAACCAGGCCCAAGAACATCTCGATAAAGCCATTGAAAAAATGGAACGGTTTCAGAATAAAATGAATGACATGCGTTATGACAGCCAATCGGATTCACGAAAGGCAACCGAAGCAGTGGAATTGATGGATTCCGCCGAGCGTGATTTGGATTCAGCGGAAAATTCCCTCGAACCTGCCACCATGTTGAGCGATGAACAACAATTAGCGAAAAAAGCACAGGAAATGGCCGAACAATTATCAGAAGATGCTCAGGCTCTCGAAGAATCCCTTACGGCGGTCGAACGCGAAGAAATGCTGGCTCGATTAAAAGCCGCCGAAAAACTATTGGAGAGTATGTCGCGTTCGCATTGGGCTACTATCCAAAAAGGTGGAGGTCAAACCGGGGGCGGGAGTGTTCTAACAAAAGACACTTCCAAAGCTGCTGATACGGCAAGAGAGATTTCACGCCAGTTCTGGTCAATCGCATTGGATGCACAAAAGCGTTTAGAGCAACCAATAGAGGAAAAATCCTCAGACGTGCGGTTCTACGAGCTTGAGAACGAATTTTTTGAGAATGCCGCCAAATATAACCAAAAGCCTGAAACAAAATGATATTTGCGAACTACCCGGGACATTTTATTGTAGCACTAATTCTGGTGATTTCCGCCGGCCTGGTAGTCTTTGCGTTCCAGTGCCGCCAGATACAAAAGGAAAAGAACAAATCTTACAGGTTTTTGCTGATGGGATTAAGGTATGCCTCCATTCTGATTCTATTTTTAATACTTTGGAATCCGTCCCGATCTATATTGATTGACGAAATCACCAGAAATTCGGTTCTGGTTTTCTTCGATACCAGCAGAAGTATGTCCGTCATCGAAGAAGAAGGTACTTCGAGATTAGACAAAGCCGTGAATGTTTTTAAGGAAAACTTTCGTCCAACGAATAAAAATGGTCCGGAATATAAAATCCTTGGTTTTGACGATCACGTTTATCATAGCGGCTCTACACAGTTATTACAGAAATGGGGAAACCGAACGGATATACAAAACATTTTTACTGCAATCGGCAAATATGATATTGCAGAATCCGAAAACCAAAATAAAAACAAACAAAAAAGCGGCAACGACGTTGCAGCCGAACACAATAACAGCCAAATCCGGCAAGCAGCCAAAGGGGTTGTCGTTTTCACGGATGGCCGGGCAGATGACCAAAGTCTTGCCGGGTATATTCCTCTTGTAAGAAACGATTTTCCCATTGTAATTGTCGGTATCGGCTCAAAAAAACCAACAACTGATATCGAGATAAAATCACTGAAGAGCCCGGTAAAAGCTTCAATTGATTCTGTCTATAATGTGGAAGTTGTGGTTTCAGGTATAAATCCCGGCAAAAATCCGGTGACAGTCGAGCTGCTTGCAGACGACGAAATAATCGGTACGAATCAAATTGATCCGGAAAACTTCATTCAGGAAAGCTCAAGTGAAAAAAAGAAAGATGTCACCGTAAAATTCACAGCAAATGCCGACAGCCTTGGTAGTCACAAACTTTTGGCAAAAGCTTGCACAGTTCAAAATGAAATCAATCAAGCCAACAATATACGCGGAGCAATGGTTAAAGTTGTAGAAGCCGACAAACTCCGTGTCTTGTTTTATACGCAGGCGGCCAATTTTAACGTCGGAAAAGTCCGTCAGGTTCTAGCCCGTGATAATCGGATTCAACTTGATCTTGGACTGGATGCAATTAAAACCGTCGGACTATCCGCAGATGTATCGAAAAAGTTAGGTTATGTCCGATTGCCGGAAAACCGCGAAGGACTAAATAAATATGATATTATCATCCTCGGGCATTGTCTTTTGGACAATCTGACAAATGAGCAAATCCACGGCCTATACAGCTTTGTGGCTCAAAGAGGTGGTGGTCTTATTTTACTGCCTGGAAGAGGGGATTTCGGTCCCGGGGACTGGAAAAATACTGAAATTCAGGCGCTTTTCCCGGTCATTTTTGAACAGAATGACTCTAAACTCTGGCCTCCAAATGCCTGCCGTATCGAGCTTACCCCGGAAGCATCACACAGCAATATAATAAGCCCTGATGATTTGGACAGGTTCGACACCGATATTTCGGCATTTTACAAGATTGCGAAGACAAAACCTGCCGCCAGTACCTATGCCACGTCGGGAGGTATACCATTAGTCACTCTTCATCGAGTCGGGCGTGGAAAAGTTTGCCTGCTCAATATATCGCGTCTTTTCATGTTGTATAATGAGGATGAGCAAGGCGGCCTGCTGTATAAGCTAATTTCAGGATTAATATCAAACATAGCTACAACTTCCGGCCCTGCGGCTGGAATAGAACTATTTGTTGAGCGTGCAGATAATCAGGATAATAAAATCAAATTCAGCGCACACGTGTGTGATAGTTCATTCATACCAGTCGAACATGCAAACGTCCTTCTCAATATAGAAGAACAGGTACTGGTAATGGAATCTTCAGGAAAAGGATATTATGTCACTGAATCTGACAATATTAATACGGACACTGTCATTGCAACCGCCCAGGCGGAAACAGGCGGCGTTTTCCTTGGAGAAAAAACTATTGCCGTTAATTTACCCCCTCGGCGAACGGAGATGTCCGAGACTCAATTAAACGAGACATTTATGCAAAATCTTGCCGAACATATCAAAGGAAAATACATCCATGCGGACGATATTGACAAAAATATTACCGAAATATTTGAAGCACAAACACACATAGGGACAACTAGACGCATGACAAGTATATGGCCGAGATGGCTGCTGTTTATAACATTGTGCATGACTTTAAGTATGGAATGGTTTTTAAGACGAAAGAAGGGGCTTGTCTAAAAAACAAGTCTGAATGTATGAGAAAAGTCGACCTTTTAATATTAATAACATTTTTTCTTTCAAATACAATTCTTGCCGGAAATGCTAATGATAAAAATCGGGAAAAAACCGACAAAAATACCTATGTTCTTATCGTGAGTGGAATCAGCAAAGATCCTCAAGATAGAGTCTTTCGGGAAAAAGCTATTTCAGGCCTTCAGGAATTGCTCAGCAAAAATCCCGAAATCAATCCACAAAATTTTACTGTTCTCACGGCCGATAATTTACCTGCGAACAGCATCCACAAAACATCAACAGCAGAAAATCTTCAAGCAACAATAAACATAATAGGAACTAACAGCAAAGCAGAAGATAGATTTATATTTTACTATATTGGTCAGGCCAACATAGCGGCAGAAAAGCTCCGCTTGAATCTGCCCGGCGAAGATATAACACACGAACAATTGGCTCGATGGATAAAAAGTATTAAGGCCTCTTCAATGTTGATTGTACTGGATTGCCCCGGCTCAGCTCTTGCGGCCAAGGCCATGTCCGGACGCGACAGAATTGTAATATGCAGCTGCACGGACGAGCAAAAATACAGAACTCGCTTCAGTGAATATTTTATCCCGGCTTTTACTGACGAAGAAAACGACACAAACAATGACGGAAAAATTTCTGTTTTAGAGGCATTTACCGCCGCTTCCAGACAAATAGATGATTGGTTTCGCCAAAATAAACTTCTCACAACGGAAACTCCAGTATTAGAAGACAATGGCGACGGACGGCCCAGCAAAGAACCATGGAAATACAAAACAGATAGAACAGACGGATTAACAGCATCTGATTTTTTCTTATAAGAAGATAAATATGACGGGATTGAATGAAAAAATAACAAGACGTACATTCCTCAAAACAGCTTCAAAAGTCGCGGGGAGTCTGGCTTTTGCTTCCGGAAATTTACTTGCAGTAGCCAAGGCAAGTGAGCCGGAACAACAAATAGACGATCTTGAACTTTATGATTTTGTGATGCCTCGAGTCAAATTTGTACCATATAAGCGTCAAGGACAACAGAGACTAAGTGATGATACATGGAATAATAGACCTGGTGGCGATGCGAATTTGTTGACCCGCCTCAGTACTGTAATTCGTTGCAAGACAAAACCTATACCTGGAGCGAATAATTGGCAACCGCAATGGGCAAAGGAAGATCAGCTTAACGCAGTTGTCACATTTGACAGTCTTGATCAAATTAAGAAATATCCATTTCTTTTTATGACAGGTGAGAATTATTTCAGGTTTAACGACAACCAAAAATATAATTTCAAAGAGTATATTATGCGCGGCGGCTTCCTACTTATGGATGATTGTGTGGTCCTTGACGGAGGTGACTTTTTCTACCAAAGTGCATTTAATTTACTGGAAGAAACTTTCGGAAAAAATTCCGTCAAACGCATTTCGAACGAGCACGAAATATTCCATAATGTATATGACTTAGGTGAGACCGGCTTGCCTACTGTAGATTACATATATAAAAGACGGCCGG
>JAFGBG010000099.1 GCA_016933295.1 Sedimentisphaerales bacterium
GAAGGACGGCATTCAGCCGTCCTTTTTTTATTCCTTGTTAGATTCGACTTCGGTCATTACAATAGGGCGATTTTTATCAGGATATAACCCGAAATTATGGAAATCAGCCTTCTATTGGGGCTGGGATTTAACCGGAATACGAATGTTTTTGGACGTTCCGAGGCTCTCCGTCGGAAAATACCGGCGGCTTTATTACGAAACCAGGATTAACGTATAAAAACAACGGCAAAAAAGTAAAACAATGTTTCTGATTCTACCTTACAGAACAAACATTATACCCAGACGCACGCCCTATGCGAATTACGCACTGATCGCCGTCAACTTTTTAATTTTCCTGCTTGAATATCAGATTAACACCCGCACGCACGACTTTGAGTTCCGCCAGTTAGTGTACTATTTCATGCTCAATTCCACTCGGCCGGCTATCTGGCAATTCGTCACTTACGCCTTCCTGCACGGCAGTCCCCTTCATATTATCGGAAATATGTTCTTTCTCTATCTGTTCGGCAATACCGTAAACGACAAGCTCGGAAATATCGGATATTTATGTTTTTATCTTGCCGGCGCTATTTTCAGCGGCGCAGGTCATATTCTGATCGGAGGAGGCAACGTCCTCGGAGCAAGCGGGGCCGTCGCCGCAGTCACCGGAGCATATTTGGTACTGTTTCCCCAGACTTTAATAAGCGTATTTTTATGGTTCTTTATCTTTATCTATACGATAGAGCTGCCGGCGTTGTATTTTATCGCCTTCAAGATGATTCTGATAGACAATATCATCTTACGTTACACACAGTTTGTCGCCTATGACGCCCATCTGTCGGGATACGCATTCGGAATCGCCGCGATGGTAGGGATGCTCGCAACCGGCCTGATAAGCACGAGCAATTTCGATTTGTGGGCCATGATTCGGCAGTGGAACCGGCGGCGCGTTTACCGCGATGCAGTCGCCGGCGGCTACGACCCGTTTAGCGGCCGGACGGCATCCAAATGGGTGAAGGTTAAAGAAATCCCCAAAACACCCGCCCAGATGGAGGCCGAAGAAAAAGCCCGGCAGTTGCGCAGCGAAATAAGCGCACGAATGAACGAACGCAATCTTTCCGCCGCGGCACAAATCTATCTCGAACTGATGAATCTCGACAACCAGCAGATTCTGCCGCGACAGCAACTGCTGGACATCGCAAATCAGCTCACCGGCGAAAACAAACACGCCGAATCCGCCCAGGCCTACGAGCAGTTCCTGAAATATTATGGAAATTACGAATACACCGAGCAGGTGGAATTAATGCTCGGTTTGATTTACAGCCGCTATCTGGGCCAGCGCGAGCCTGCAATAAAACACTTGCAGGCCGCACTCAACAAACTCTCCGACCCCGGCCAGATAAAAATGTGCCGCGACGAGCTTGCCGGTTTACAGAAATGAACTCTATCTTCCCTGAACAAATGTACGGGAAACTATTAAATTCCCGACGGCTTAGGCTCGGTCATGGCTCTAACCGATGCCAATAACCTGGTCGCTGAAAAGTATGTTTACGATGCCTTCGGCCGGCGATAGTTGGAGAAGAGGACTGGTGCAGCCTGAGCTGGAGCTATCGCAAGAAAATAACCATTCAGAACGATTACGTCGATTCCGACTTGATGGATTTACCGCTTTATGTTAGAATTTCCACCGAGCAATAGCGAAAGGAGCTCGCGGATGACCTGTCGGAATCTAAAATTGTAATTCTGAGGTTGAACACTCACACGGAAAGACCTTTTGCTGGTCGTAAGAGCAGAGAAGACAGAAAAGGAAAAAATGTAAGAAGTAAAAAACAATAAATGAGTGTCTATCCTCAATTATATAGGCCGACCAAAAATGAAAACAACAAAAGTCAAAAAGAAACGTATGAAATAGGTAAACGTCCCTAATATTCTACTGGCGTTGCATTGGGTTGGCTTGGAATTGAAAGAGAACACGCTAGAACGCTTATGGAAACTCACGAAATAACTGAACCTGGGATTGTGGGCTTGCTGAGGGGGGAATATCAAGGCAGAGATAAATTTGAAGGCGGTCTGTCGGGTGCTGATTTTGACGTGAAAACTGGACTGCAAGGTTATGATGAATGGGGATATTGTTATTACCGTTTTGTAGCATTTTTTAATCCAATTATACCATAAGGAGCTAAAATTATGTGCAAGAGTATCCCGAGAAAAATTTGTTCTTGTTTGATTGTTTGTTCCCTGTCTTTCTTCGGTGGTTGTTATGGCAGAAAGCCAATCCATAAAGCTGCATATAAAGGAGATTTGAAGAAAGTAAAAAAAATAATTGACAGGAAGCCCAATCAAATAAACGTTCAGGATGTATTAGGTAAAACCCCATTACACTTTGCCTCCAGCAAAGGGCATATCGAAATAGTAGAGTTTCTGCTCAACAATGATGCAGATGTTGACACAGAAATGTTTACCGGAGATACGCCATTGATGATTGCTGCACGATATGCAAGAGATGGAAAGTATGAAACCATAAAGACATTACTTGAGCATGGGGCAAATGTGAATCATAAAAATGAGGATGGCAGAACAGTATTGCATGAGGCTGCAATGTACAGCGGTAAGGAAGTGATAAACTTACTCATTTCATACGGAGCCGATGTTAATGCAAGAGATGAACACCAAAGCACACCGTTACATCAGGCTGCTATGCTAAACAATATAGAGGCGGCTAAGGCGCTCGTTGAGAATGGGGCGGACATTTTTGCGAAAAACTATCATGATTATAGTAAACCACTGCCTGAAGGGATGGTTTTAACTCCTTCAAGAGATAACATGAATAAAACTGCAAAAGAAATAGCGCTGGCAGCTAAACCGGGACACAGATATAAGGAGCTGGCACAATATCTGCAGAGAAAAGAGGAAGAAAAAGAAAAGGAAAAATGAAAAGCAATCCGGCTTCGTTATAAGATATGTCGATAAAGTAAGAATTAATAGGAACGCACTTCCTTTTTTTTAAACTGTTTTAAGTCTTCTGTATTTACTAGGGACAGAGGGGCTGTTGAAAAAGCTGACGTTTTTCCTTTATCCCACTCATTATCCCTCCGGCTTTTCTATATATGAGATTTCCCCAAAATAAAC
>JAFGBG010000100.1 GCA_016933295.1 Sedimentisphaerales bacterium
AAGGTCGGTTTCAAAGAAACCGTTACAGTAAGTGCCCCGGGCTTGCCCGGGGGAATCTACTCAATCGGTTTGCATCCATTCTACTGGATCGAGTTTGTAGTAGTTTTTCATCTCATCGTAAAGCTCCGGATGTTTATTTTTCATCTGTTTCGGTTTTTCGAAAAAAGTCTCGGTTGCTACGGCAAAAAATTCCGCCGGATTTGTGGCTCCGTATTTATCCATGACCGTTCTTCTGCCCTTATCCATTTTTAGTGCTTCGAATTCTCTGCTTAGAACATGGGCCCAGGTGAGATAACCGGATCGATGCTCAAGAATCGGGGCGCCGTCGGCTGCCCCGTCTTCCTGATCCAGTTGATGAGCGAATTCGTGAAGCACGACGTTCCTGGCGTCGGTGATGTTTGAGGTTCCGCCTGTTACACTATCCCAGGCAAGAACAACCGGTCCGTTTTGCCATGATTCCCCGAGGCGAACGCTGTGCCCATTGACGATAATCATGCCGTCTGAAGATTTTGTTTTGGCAACGTAAGTATGCGGATATACAAGAATGGTACGAAGTTTTCTAAAGTATGATGTTTTTCTGTTCAATAATAAAATGCATGCCTGAGCGGCGATTGTTACCTTAATTTCGTCGGTTATTTTAAGGCCCCCGCAGCCCTCGAAATCCTTTTCGGCGAGAAATATGTACACAAGCCCGTGGAGCTGCTCTTTTAACGAATCCGGCAGGCGATTGTAGAGTGGCACGTTCTTTCGGATGATTTGTTTCCAATTTTCCGGAAACGGCATTGCCGGCAGTCGTTTCCGTTTTGCCCGGCGAGCAAGATATTTCACCGCGAAAAATATTGAGATTAAAGCAATCGCCGCTATGATATACTTCGTTATATTCATTTAGTCGCTCTTTATGTAAATGGTTCGTGACGGCTGATTCGCCCAAATGCGATTTATCAAAGTTTTGTTCCACAGAATTTACAGTATTCGGCGTCCGCATCATGGCCTTCGGCGCTGCAATTAGGACAGGCCTGTGTAGTAAGCAGTTCCTTGTGAGCCTGTGATAATTCAACGGTTACTATGCCTGTCGGGACAGCGATTATCGAGTAACCTAAAATCATTACTATCGCCGCCAGAAACTGCCCCAATCCGGTCTGCGGCGAAATGTCACCGTATCCGACGGTGGTAAGAGTGACGATAGCCCAGTATATACTTCTGGGTATGCTTGTGAATCCGCTTTGCTCTTTTTCGATTACGTAAATCAGCGAGCCTATAATCACAACCAGAGTCATTACCACGAATAGAAATACTAAAATTTTCCGACGGCTCGCGTACAGGGCTTTTTTTAATACGGCGGCTTCTTTTGTGTGATGTCCGAGTTTTAAGACTCTGAAAATACGAAGAACTCTCAGCACTCTGACTACGGCGAGATAGCGGCTGCCGAAAAATACGAGGCTTATGTAGGTCGGCAATATAGCCAGTAAATCGATTATGCCGTAGAAACTTGCCGCGTAGCGAATCGGTCTGCCGACGCAAAGCAGTCTGAGAATATACTCCACGGTAAAAAGAACTGTGAAAAACCATTCGAGACCGTATAGTATTCTGCCGTAATCGGCTCTAATCGAGCTTACGCTGTCGAGCATAACCACTATGACACTCAGGAGGATACATATTATCAAAACGATGTCGAACCATTTACCCGCCGGTGTATCCGCTTCGAAAATTATCTCGAACAATCTCCGGTTCCGCGCGTTGTTGTTCGCATTATTTTTTTGGGGCTTCATGATTTCACCTGTAAAGGAAAAATATTGTAAGACGGCTATATTTTCTGCTCCGGAAGATTCGGGCTTTTATATTATTTCGTCATAGACACGCTTCAATCGTAAATATTTTTTGCAGGTGAGTCTTGCTCAATCAGGTATGGCAGTTGAATGTCTATATTCCGAAACGGCCGGTTATGAGAATTTTTCAACAGGCAATAATCCCGGCGCTTGTCTGGCAGTCAGAATGGCGCCGGGTGCAGAAGTTAACTTACAAGCGAATCTTGTTGAAATTTATACGGCTGATTTCTCTGCCGGTTTATGGTAATATTCTCCGTTTTCCTGTTCGAAGTTATGTTGGAATTTGCCGGACTGTAAATTCATGCAGGTATATTCAGAATGCGCAACATGCGCATCGCATTGAGCGTGGCCTCACCCGCCCTTTTTGCAGCCCCCGATTGTTATCGCTAAAAAACTGCTCACTAAAGCTATTAAAATCCACTTTTTCATGTTATTCATCCTCATTTTTGCCCTGTCTGATTTACGTACGATAATGATTTGCATCTCAGACATAATATCAATAATAACAGGTTATCTTTTTATTTCCCGCGAGTAAAGAAAAATATCCGCTCGAAATGAATCCGAACATGAAAAGCGGCTCAATGAAAATATCCGATTCGGAAACTCGTTGAATAAAAATCATCTGTCACGAATCGGTAAAAAATATATTGAACAGGAAAATCTTAATAAATCGTGACCTTCCTGCAGAGTAAGGCCTTATCTAAGTGTAAGGACCGTATTTTAAGCTGTTGCGTAACTTGCAGGTTTGGTGCAGCGTAATCGAAATTGAGAAAGGCGAGTTTTGCCGCATGAAGTATTGATAACACAGGAGAACAATCATGAAAACTTTGATAATGCCGGAGAATCAGACTATGAGAACGTCATCGTTACAAATCGTTACATTTATCGTCGTAGTTTTATACGGAACTTTTGCTTTTGCCCTTGATCCGATTGGCCCTCCTGCGACAAATATTGAACAGTCCCAGTTTGTAATCGGAGCCGAATTTTCTCATAGTGAAATGGACCTTGAATTGAAAAACGGGATGTGGATTGAATATCTTGACGGCGTTTTCTGGGATACGGGCGATGCCGTCGATCTGAAAATTAAAGATTTTGAAGTAAACAGGTCTTATGTCCACCTCGGATACGGCATCGCTGATAATTGTGAGGCATTTTTCCGCCTGGGTGGTTCGAGCGCGGAGTTCGGCGACTCAATCTGGGAAGACTCGGAAAATTTCGACAGCAGGTCGGAACCGGCGATCGGGATAGGTATCAAGGCGACTTTCTATGAAGATGACTATTTCCAGTTGGGCGGTTTGTTCCAGACAAACTGGGCCGAATATGACGGTAAATTAGATGCGTCGCACTGGGCGGCGCCTGATTTTGTTGAGGTCGATACGGTTGAAGTTCAGCTTGCATTGGGACTCACATGTAAATTGTCGGATTCGGTTTCTGTTTACGCGGGCCCGTTTGCCCATTTCGTCAGCGGCGAACTGAATGATACCTACAGCGAAGTCGATTCCGGAACCGGGGGACTTCTCAATTCGAAATATATCTGGGATATCGAGCAGGATTCCGTTTTGGGTGGTTTCTTTGGCGCTCGAGCGCAACTCAGCGAAAACTGCTTCCTGAATATTGAACTACAGCATACATCGTCATCCGAAGCTTTTGGTCTCGGTATTGCATGGAGATTTTAGTAACAAAAAAGTGCCGCTCTGAAGAAACGGTTTGCCGAATAATTTTCCGATTGTTTATGTAATTTGAAATCGCAATCTCACCTGACTATAATTTGCCGTACGGCATACATATCCGCATTTTATCGTATAACGCATGTGGGTTGAGCCTATTTTATTTACCTCAAATCATATTTACCTTGACTGATTACTGCTTTTCGGACGTATTATAATCTATATTGATTATATCTATTATGCTTGAAATAAAAGCCGGAAAAAGATATAATATACATCAGATCGAAGGGATTCTTACGTTTATCTAAGCACTTTTCATCTCGTGCTTTACTTCACGGAAAAGGCCGATAATTCAGGCTTATTTTTAGCCTGAGCGGTAATAATGTGTATGAGGAAGCTATCGATCAATTTGGGTTGTGATTTTATCATTTATGAATAAGTTCGTAACCGGAATAAAATACGAATTCTGCGGCGTAATATTGTGAGAAAATTTTTCCTGAAACGCTGTCATTAGAGGGTAAAAACTGCCGGTTTTGATAATTAAAAAATACTGGAGGTGGAATATGAAAAGAGGAAAATCTTTGGCAAAGCCCGAAAAAACGAGAGGATTTTTGCTGTTGGGTTTTGCTTTCGCGTTTATCGTATCGAGCGGTCCGGTTGCTTTGGCACTGGATCCTCTGGGACCTCCGACGGCAAGTCAGAAACCGGGGCAATTTTTAGTGGGGCTCGAATATTCCAAAAGCTCTACGGATTTGCAGCTTAACAGCGGAAAATGGATCGAAACCTATTATAGTTCCATTAATGACTCGGGCGAAGCGATTTCGCTGTCACTTAGTGACTTCGAGCGAACTAACACTTATGTCAATATTGAATACGGTGCCGACTATAATTGGGACATATTCGTCCGTATGGCAAGCACAGAGGCTGAGTATGGCGATTCTCTTCGTCAACAGGGAGAAAGTTTTGTCAGTGATGCCGGACCTATGATAGGAGGAGGTGTCAGGGCTATCTTTTTACAGGAGAGCTATATAGAAATAGGAGGAATAGCTCAGGTGAACTGGGCTCGTTATAGTGGAACGCTTAACAGCCCTTTGTGGGATGTTCCTCACTTTGTTGAAACCGATTTAATGGAAGTCCAGCTTGCCGTAGGGGCAACATATAAATGGATAGAGGGTATATGGGTTTACGGGGGGCCGTTTATTCATTTTGTTAGCGGCGAGTTCACCGATACATATGTTAGTGAAGCAAGTACCGGAGGCTCGTTAATATCTGAGTACACATGGGATATCGAACAGGATTCGATGTACGGCGGTTATATCGGTACACAGGTTGAGCTAAGCAGAGATTGCTACTTAAACTTGGAGTATCAGATGACACCATCGGCCAGCGCCCTGGGTGCAAGTTTTGTTCTCGGCTTTTAATTATCGGTGGGATTTTATATCGTAATCTGACGGGTTTTATATTGAAACCTGCCGAATTTATTTAAAATGCTCATGCAAAAGCATTTCTGAAATGTTTGTATTTTTACAGACAAACACTGGTCGGACAACGAACCGCCGCTTTAATTTTCGCCGGATACGCCTTCTTTAATAGCATATCTTGAGATCGTATTTTTTAACTCGAATTTCTCCGTGAGGAGAAAATAAATCGTATTTTTTCCCTTGCCTTGGAAGGTTTCTTTTATTATAATATAAATGTTGCGAGTGCAGACAGAGATCAGTTGGTCTCACATCACAATCCGCGGTAAAGTGCGTAATGGCATATCGCAACTAAGGAGACGGGCCTACAATTAATTCAGGAAAATCCGCCCATGTCTCCTTTTTTTATGCGCTGTTTTACATTCGAGCGGATTCTTGCGGACAAAAAGTGAAGCACGTCTGAAATCCACATAGAGATTTTCATCCGAGCTTACAATTTTTCTTGTTTAAAATACAGGAACTGTTATAATCCTGTGATATCCCCGGGAGAACTGGATAATCTGTTTTTATTGATACATTAATGTTTTTTATAGCGTAAAAGTCGATGCTGGCCTTATTTTTTCCAAATACAGGTGAAGGAGCATTTGAATGAACCCTCTGAAATTACTTACGTTTAAGTGTGTATGTATATGTATTATCATAATAATCAATTCGAATGCAAACGTATCTCAATTGGAGAGGAGACTTACCGAAAACGGCTATGAATTCAGAGACTTGAATAAAAACGGAAAACTCGATCCCTATGAAGATTCGCGATTGGATATAGATAAACGAATTGCGGATTTATTGGGACAGATGACCCTCGAGGAAAAAGTCGGTCTGATGTTTAGCCCAATTATCGGTTTGCATCCGGACGGCTCATTGGTTGAGGACCAATCCTTCTACTCTCAAATCGGCAGCACTGAGGCAATTGTCAAAAAACATATAAACCACATAGGTAATTTTATTCAGCAGCCACCGGAGATTATTGCCGCATGGAACAATAACATTCAGAAACTGGCCGAAAAAAACCGGCTTGGGATTCCTGTCACGATTTACAGCGATCCGAGGCATGGAATAAACAAGCCCTACACGATTAATAATGCATA
Source organism: Sedimentisphaerales bacterium (assembly GCA_016933295.1). Classification (GTDB taxonomy): domain Bacteria; phylum Planctomycetota; class Phycisphaerae; order Sedimentisphaerales; family Anaerobacaceae; genus JAFGPS01. The sequence goes on from JAFGBG010000100.1 coordinate 6,060, forward strand.
TTTTCCCGGCATTTCGCACTGGCCGGATGCACTGGGTTTGGCGGCGACACGTGATATGGAATTAATCAGGCAGTTCGGTTCGATCGTGGCACGGGAATACAGGACTGTCGGTATTACGGTGGCTCTACACCCTATGGCTGACCTTGCTACCGAGCCGCGGTGGGGACGTATTGGAGGTACGTTTGGTGATGATGCGAATCTGGCTGCAAAATGTGTAACCGCTTATATCAAAGGTCATCAGGGCGAAACATGGGAGCCCGAAAGCGTTGTATGTATGACCAAGCATTTTCCCGGGGGCGGTCCGCAAAAAGACGGCTGGGATTGCCACTTTACATACGGCAAGGAGCAGGTTTATCCGGGCAATAACTTCGATTATCATCTGATACCCTTTAAGGCGGCGATTGAAGCCGGTACCGCGCAAATAATGCCATACTATGCCGTGCCGATCGGACAACTAAAGGAGACTACCGGCTTTGGGTATAGCAAAGAGATTGTCGCTGAGCTGCTTCGTGAAAAATTGGGCTTTAGCGGCGTGATTTGCTCGGATGGAGGTGTCATCTCTCCTTATCTCTCCCAGGGACGAGAGCTTTCTTATGCCAAATGTTGGGGAGAGGAGGATTTAACCGTTAAAGACCGATTTAAAAAGGCGATTGAAGCCGGCCTTGACCAGTTTTTGGTCGAATGTACGCCGGAGATTGTGGTTGAACTGGTCAACGAGGGGGCCATCGGTCGTGAACGGATTGATCAATCTGCGGAGAGAATCCTTCGGGATAAGTTCAGACTCGGTCTTTTTGACAATCCTTTTGTTGATATCGAAAAGGCCGAAGAAATATGCGGGAGTTCTGAATTCCAGGCTGTTGCCGATTTGGCACAGCGCAAGTCCCTTGTTCTGCTTAAAAACCAGGCCCGAACAGGTGCTAAAATTCTGCCGCTATCTAAAGATAAAAAAGTATTTCTTTTGGATATAGACCCAGTCATTGCCTCAGAGTACGCCGAGGTTGTTAATAATATTAATGAAGCAGATATTGTGATTGCCCGGCTTAATACTCCATACCAGAGGCGGCAAGGTCCTCATGAATCAATGATACATCAGGGGGATCTTGATTTTAAGGGCCGTGATCTAAATCGAATTGTAGAGCTTATGAAGGCAAAGCCGACGATTGTATGTATTTACATCGAAAGGGCGGCGGTTATTCCTGAAATTGCCGAACATGCGGCGGCTTTACTGGCCACGTTCGGCAGCAGCGACGCAGCCGTTCTTGATGTTTTGTTCGGCAAGTTTCGGCCGACGGGAAAACTGCCGATAGAGCTTCCTCGTTCGATGGAGGCGGTCAAAAATCAAAAAGAAGATGTTCCCTGCGATTCGCAAAATCCTTTATTTGAGTTCGGCTATGGATTGACGTATTAAAATAACATTCGAGTTTAATTGTACTCGTTTTGTATTTATCTATTCCATTTTGCGAATACGCACTTCGATATCTTTGGCGTCCTTTAGTAAATCCACGAGCCTACTGGTATCAGTCTGTCCGAAATGATATGGATACAAAATTTTGGGCTTGAAAGCTTTTGCCGCATCGGCGACCATCTCGGGTGTCATCGTATAGGGCAGATTCATCGGTAAAAACGCGATGTCGATATCTTTTAGCTGTTTCATTTCCGGCGTATTTTCAGTATCTCCGGCAATATATACTCTTTTATCGCCGAATGTAATGATATATCCGTTGCCGATTCCTTTGGGGTGATAGGGATTGTTGCCGGAGCGCATGTGTACGATATTGTATGCCGGAACTGCCTCGATCTTGAGCCCCTGAATTGTTTGGGTGTCTGCGTTTTTCATGATAATTCCGCCGGACACTCTTTCGGCGCAGGTTTCGGTTATGACCAGTTTTGTATCTTCTTCCCGGATAATTTCTATCGTCTCCGGGTCCAGATGATCACCGTGGTCGTGGGTGATTAAAATAATATCCGCCTTAGGCATTTTTGAATAGTCGGCCTCTCTGCCGACCGGGTCCACGTCAATAACCTTGCCGCCGAATGTAAACATCAGGGTCCCGTGCCCGATACAGATAATCCTCAAATCGCCGGTGTTGGTTTCGATAATATCCTGTTCAAAAGCCGGAGTCATTTCAGCGGCGGTGATTTTTTCTTTTAATTCGCCCGGACCGAAGCCTTCCGATGTCACGATGTGCATGCGGTCGGTCAGAATCAACCAGGGCAGTGACTTAACGCCCCAGTCGAATCGCGATTTTCCGAACTCGGGCAAAGTTCTGCCGACGGTAAAAGAAATGGAATTGTCTTTGAGCCATTTATTCAGTGATTCTTTGTCGATATCCGCCGCCTGAATGCAAGCCACCGTTATATCTTTCTGTGCAAGTAGTTCCGCGTTTTTCGCAAGCTCGGTTATACAATATCTTGACGGTCGTTGATTCATGTCCCAGAAGCATACCAGCAGCATCTTGTCGGCGGCATCGTCCGGGAGCTCGATTTCCATTTTTTCAAGTTCCGGCAGAGGCTTGCCGACAAGTGACGGTGTAGCCATCATTACTGGAATTTGGCCTATTTCAAGCTTTTGAATGAATACGAATTTCTTCTCGGCGTTATCCTGTTTTTGTTCAGCGCCTTTTACCCGCATACGAACCGAATAGAGTGAAGTCCTTGCCGTAATAAAGAGCGTCTGGTTGTCTTTGCCGCCGAATGTGAGATTCGACGGTCTTTCGGGGACCTGAATCTCCCCTGTTTTTTGCCCTTTCGAATTGTAAACGGCGACCGCGTTTGTTGTCAGATAAATGTTTCCCTCGTTGTCAATCGTCATCCCGTCACTTCCTTCCGGGGCGAAAAGTTTCTTATTCGACAGAGAGCCGTCATCGTTAATGGTGTACGAAATTGTTTTTCCGTCACCGGCGTCCGCGACGTACAGAGTTTTGCCGTCCGGTGTACCTATTAGACCGTTCGGCCTGACCATATCGTCGATTACCCGGACGAGCTTTTTGCGGTCGGCGGAAAGATAATACACATGTTCGCCGTCCTGCTCCATATCGTTTCTGTTGCCGTAACGCGGGTCGGTGAAATATACTCCACCCTTGGGATCGATCCAGAGGTCGTTGAGACTGTTGAAACGTTTGTCCTGGTACTTTTCGGCAAGGATTGTCACTTCGTTCTTCGCAGTTATAGAAACCAGCCGCCGCCCGCCGCCCTGGCATGCAATTAAGTTGCCGTCTTTGTCGAAAAACAGACCGTTGGCTCCGTCCGAATTTTCACGAAAAATCGAGATCTTGCCGTCTAAAGACCACTTGTGAATTCGGTTATTTGGAATATCGGTAAAGTAGATGTTTCCCTCTGCATCCGCCGCCGGGCCTTCGGTGAAGCTGAAACCGCCGGTGAGCTTTTCGACTTTTGCCTCCGGCGCGACAAGACTTTGCTGTGCGGCACAAAAATTAGTTGCCGTAATTGTCAGTAATAACATTGTATAAGTAAATCTTTTGCGGTTCATTTTTTTCTCCTTTTGCTTTTTGAATTCGATATAGAAGAACGGGCTCATTATACCATTGTTGCGGGCCGATGGCAAAAAAACTGGAATTCGGATATAGATTGAAATCAGCATTTATTGGCAGCTTTTTTATCTTTTCTCCGGGCTTCTTCGGTATTATACTGATTCGTGAAAGCTAAATGCGATAAAAAGCTGTTTGTTTATTAGATTCGGAGAAAAGCTATGCTCGGCGGACGACAAAATGAATTCTTCTCAGACCGGTTGAAGATAAAGATATTTTCGATAATATTTGCCGTTTTGTGTGTTTTTGCGGTTTCAATTGCCTATTGTTCTCAAACTCAGCAGAACAGTAATACGAATGCTGCCGGCATACAAGACAGCAACACGACCGTCCCTGTTATTCCCGCAGTTTCCGATACGGCCGATGTGGATATAACGGCAGGTTTAACGGAGAAAAAGCTTCAGGAGCAAAAACAGAAAATTACCGAGTCGAGAGAATTGAGTGATGAAATTAAGGCGAAAATAAATGAAATTTACGACCAGGCAATCACTCAATTGAAACAGGCGGTAGAACTCGAAACAAAAAAACAGGATTATAGCCAGAGACGTAAAAATGCACCTGCCGATCTTGAAAAGCTCAAAGAACAGCTCGCCGGGCAGCAAACTTTTGCCGCTCCGGAAGTCGCGGCCGATATCACTCTTTCGGAAGCCGAGCAAAAACTCACGGAAGCAACACTTGCCCTTGAGCAGGCGAAGAAAACCTCATCCACATGGGAGAACGAACCGAAGCGACGAGCTGATCGCCGGACACAAATTCCGGAGGAATCGAATACTGCCAAACAAAGACTTGATGAAATCAAGGGCAAATTAGCTGCGGCAGTGGTTGAAGGCCAAAATCCCGAATTAGTTCGAGCCAATCGTTCGCTGCTGATGGCACAACAACGTGCTTTAGAGGCGCAAATCGCAATGAATACCGAAGAGCTTCTTTTCTTTGACGCAAGAAGAGATGTGCTTGCGGCAAACAGAGATTTGGCCGCACGTCAATTGGCTTATGCCGGCAAGCTTGCTGAGTTTTGGCAGCAGAAGGTTAATGCTCTGCGGCAAAAGCAGGCGCAGGCCGCCCAAAAGGAAGCTATCCGCGCCAAAGAGGAAACGAAATATGCCGATCCGGCCATTCAAAAAATTGCCGAACGCAATGTCGAGCTGGCTAAGATACAGGCCGAGCTTGTAAAAAAAGTCGAAAAAACTTCTCAATATTCAAAGCAGATCGACGAGCAGCTTGCAGCCATAGAAAAAGATTTCCAGGATATCCAGGTGAGAGTCGATAAGACCGGCAAAATCACGAATGTTCTGGGGGTCTTGCTTCTGACCAAACGTAAAGAGCTGCCCGATATCAGCGAAAACAAAAAAAATCTCAAAGCTCGTTTGTCGGAAATTACAAAGGCACAACTGGACTGGTTCAAATATGACAAGGAATGGTCCGAACTGAGCAATCCTCAACTGCAGGCTCAGGATGAAATTGATAAAGTCACGACCCCTATGGATGAAAAGAGACGGGAAGCTGTTCTCGCCGAGGTAATGAGTTATCTTGAAAGCAGACGCAAAACTCTCGATGTTATTAAGGGTCTTTACGACGGTTATTTAACGGATTTAGCCAACCTCGATGCAAAAGAAAGTTCTTTTATTCAGAAAGTACAGGAATATGAAAAGTTTATTGATGAAAATATCCTCTGGATTAAAAGCAGTTCCGCGCTGAATGCCAACGATATATCGGAGATAGCGGCGGCTTTCCAATGGCTCACTATGCCAGGACACTGGCAGCATGTTGCAAAGCTGCTGTGGGATGATTTAAAAAATACTCCGTTAGCTTATGCGGCGATAATCATGGTGTTTGTTTTGTCGCTTGTTCTGCATAAAAGGATGCACCGATTAGTTGAGGATATTTCAAAAAAGGTCCTCGATGTCGATACCGATAGTTTTCTGCACACATTAAAGGCGTTTTTACTGACCGTACTCTTGGCCGCAACGTGGCCGGTTGTGATTTTATTTCTGAGATGGCGTCTTGACGTTAATGTCTCCGGCGATGATTTTACTCAGGCTTTGGTCGGCGGTCTTCGGGATTTGGCTGTAATAATTTTTATTTTCGAGCTGCTCCGGCACGCCACCATGCCCGGTGGATTGATGCCCGTTCACTTTCGGGTGCGAGAAGAATCACTGGCGTTCACAAGGAAACATATCCGATGGCTTTTTGTATTGTTGATTCCGTTGACGTTTGTCCTGCGCATCCTGCAGCTTCAGGAAACGAACGACCGGATGTACGATACGATGGGGCGTCTGATCTTTATCGGGGTTCTTGTGATTCTTGGTTTTTTCACTGTTGTGTTCCTTAACCTGAAAGGGCCGATCGTAGGGCCATACCTCAAACGACGCCCGGAAGGATGGGTGACGCGTCTTCGATATTTTTGGTATCCTTTGTGCCCGTTTTTGACCTTAGGTTTTGCCGTCCTTGCGGCGGCGGGATATTTTTATGCCGCATGGCATCTTTACGTAAAGCTGATGCATACGTTGGTTCTCGTATTCCTGGTGATTGTGTTGAGAATTATGATAACACGGTGGCTGGTTATTATCCGGCGAAGACTCTCGCTTATCGAAGTTCAGAAACGCAGGGCCGCCCGGGAGGAAGCCCAGGCTAATGCCCCGTCGTCGGCTCCTTCGGAAACAGAAACCTCGCAGCAGTCCAAGGACAAGCCGGAGACAACTATTTTCGAGATTTCGCAGCAGACCAACAGGCTGATTAATGTAATTATTGCTGTTTTAATCATCATAGGTCTCTGGTATATCTGGCAAGATGTCCTGCCGGCGCTGAGCGCTCTGGGAGAGGCTAGAGTGTGGGGTGAAGCACCTCAGATTATCACTCTTGGCAATCTTGTTTTGGCGATAATTGTTGGTTTTATAACTTTCATTATCGCTCGAAACGTGCCGGGCTTGCTGGAGATTATAATATTAAGGCGTCTTCCCATTGATCGCGGCGTGCGTTTTGCAATTATAACAATCTGCCGCTATATTCTTGTGGTTGTCGGCATTGTGATTGCATTTACTGAAATCGGCATCGGGTGGTCGAAGGTGCAGTGGCTTGTTGCGGCGATGACCGTCGGGCTTGGTTTCGGCCTGCAGGAGATTTTCGCCAATTTTATCAGCGGCCTGATAATTCTTCTCGAACAGCCGGTTCGCGTGGACGACGTAGTAACCGTCGGTGACGTGACGGGTGTGGTGACAAAAATAAAAATCCGCGCCACTACGATTCGCAAATGGGATCAGCGCGAGCTTGTCGTCCCGAACAAAGAATTTATCACTGGCCGTCTTATCAACTGGACCCTTTCGGACAATATTCTGCGGCGGGATTTTATCGTAGGAATCGCCTACGGCTCCGATATCGCCAAAGCCGAAAGAACTCTTTACGAAGTCGCAAAGGCGAATCCCCTGGTTTTGGAGAATCCGAAGCCGATTGTGCTTTTCAGGAGCTTCGGCAACAGCTCTCTCGAATTCGAGCTGCGGGTTTGCGTCGCCGGGATAGAAAATTATCTGCCTGTTTGGCACGGCATTAATTGCGCCATTGACGAAGCGTTCCGGAAAGCAGAAATCGAGATTGCCTTCCCGCAACAGGATTTGCATATTCGCTCGGTTAAAACAAATATACCCGTCGATTTAAGAAAACCGCCGGAATTTGCGTAAAGGATTTCTCTCGAAATATTAGCCCGGCAAAAATAAAGACTCTCGAATCAGGCTTCTTCCTGTTGACTTGATTCTTCGGCTTTTTTTTCCGCCATATCGATGTTCCAGATGTATTTTTGTGTTCGATACACGACGATGCACATCAAAGTAAAAATCATGGCGAAAATAAACGGCAGAATTCTTGCAATCCAGTCTGTGCCGAAGCATATTATCAGGAAATTGAGGACGATAAAATATATCCGCATCTCCGTCGGCCCGGCCCGAAGGTATGTAATCTTAAATTCGTTCGTCGCGCCGAATGCTAAATAGGAACTGACCATAAAACAGCCGCCCACCGGAATCAGAAAATAAACAATCTGCTTGGCGGGGCTGGTGAATAAAAATGAATATCCAATCAGCAGCGCGCTCATAAAAACGAAATCCAAAAAATGGTCCATGTAATAGCCCCATTTCGGAATTCCCGTATTGCGATATCTGCCGAGGGCGCCGTCGAACGAGTCCGTGAACCATTGAAATACCAGCATCAAAGACGAGAGCCACAGCCAGTGGTGGTTGTTTCTCGCGAGCCAGCCGAAAATTATCAGTCCGATAGACCAGTGAATCGTCATCAGCGTAAGGTCGTAACCTTCTATCCATTTTGGAAAGCGATGGACATTGCTGTCGATAAAATTACGTTCGTATGAGGCCAATAGCGACTTCATTGGAAGCTTCTTGTCTCCGCCGAAAGGTATCTTTACCATTTTCTTTACCCTCTTTATATTTCAATAAAACCAGGTTATTCCTCGATTACAGAATACATCGGTTTTCACATATTTGCAAGTACCTTAATAATACAATCTTTGCCGTTGATGCGTCCGGGCACAGCCGGCCGATTTGTTGAAATATGCCCTCTTTTAAGGAAAAAACATGGAAAATATGCCGTCAGGAAGGCGAAAATATAATTTCCTGGAAAGAATGGATAAATAATAAGCCACGTTAAAATACCTGCCGGAAAAAGCCATATTCAAGAAATATACCCGCTCTTTATAGCTATACGAATATTTAAAATACGGGCATAATTGCTTTTAACGAGCTGGTATTAGTCCCTATATGAAAAAAATAAGAAATATATTGTCACTCGCTGAGCCTGTAAGTAAAATAGAAGAAATACAGGATACTTGATGCGGGAAGATATGTTTTTCAGGAAATGGTATCATGAGTCTTTTTACATCTGATAGAAAATCCGTAGTTTTACTGTTTGTCTCATCCGTTTTGGTTGCCGTGATATTGTCTGCGGTGACTGCCTTTAGTGGCACTTCGGGTTCAAGAGCGGGGGGTGCTGTGAGTCCCTCGACAATTTCTGCTTACGAAGATCGGCAGGCAATAGAGGCTTACGAGCAAAGAAATGCTCAAATTGATTCCAGGAAAATAGACAATATAACATCAAACCATAATAATGCGGCTTTACTTTATTACCAGGCATTGTTGTTGAAACCTGACTATTCTCAGAGCGATTTAAATAAGATTTATGACGTTTACGGAGGCGCCGAGCCGGACACGCAGACAAGAATATTCCTTGGGAAATGGCTGCCCACGATGAAAATGTCCGAGATTGCTTCCCATATAAAGGGATGCACATGGGGGGCATATTCAGAACCGCAGATAGATGCACATTTTTTAAATACGAAGTTAAGGCCTCTTTGTTACGTTATTGCCGCGGATACGATTACACTTGCATCTGACGGTCATTACAAGGCGGCCCTGGAACGATGTATGACGTTACGTCGGATTGCCAGGCATCTCAGCTACGATTCAAAATTACATATATCGTCGAGTCTGTTCGATGGAATGGCCTTGAACGCTGTTCGTGTTATTCTCAGCGACATGCCGCCCGATGCGGATATTCTTACCTGGCTTCAGGGGCGGCTTTCTGAATTCCATGAAGCAACGCCTTTTTTTGAAAAACGTTTACAGAAATCTTTGAAAGAGAAAATAAACATGGTCCACTCATCCTCAGTTGCTAAACTCAGAGATATGCTCCTAAAAACAGCAACTGACGAACAGGCTCGGCAATATATCATTGCTCTGACGGATGAGCAAGTTCGGACGCGTGCTATCGAAACTGTACAAAGTTATTTTGTCTCGATATTTGAAATATTACATAGTGACAAAAGTGCAGAGCAAAAACGTTCGGAAATAGAAGCGCTTGCTAATTATAAACCGAATATAGATCTCTTTAGAGCGTCAATGAATATATATAATGAATTTGGGGGAGGAATTAGTAGCTTTATAACAGGAATAGACGCTGAAATGACAGAAGAACAGAAACTGTCTGAAATCCAGAAAATTATCGAAAAATCTGCTGAACCGAATGCAATTAAGTCATTGACTATGTTTTCCGATGCTTTGAAAAAGAAAATTGATTTCGGTTTTATAGCAGATAACAAAATAACGAACGATCAAAAACTTTTAGAAATGAAAAAAGCTTTGAAAGAGCTGGCTAATGCATTTGCTTTGGAAACGTCAACATTTGGAATTCCAGCGTATATTATAACTGGAAGTCTGTTTAAATCTCATATTGGATATGAGGCTCAGGTAAACAGTACAAAGGCCGCTGTTGAGATTTATCTTGTCACGGCAAAAACGGGGAAGCTTCCCGAAAAACTCCCTGATTATCTACCGAAAGACCCATATACGGGCGAAGCCTTTGAGTATGAAACCTCAGGCGATGGTTTTGTTCTCCGCTGCCGGGACGAAGATAAAACGGAATTCAAATTTAAAATCCGGATAGGAGAATAGAAATGATGAAGGCCAAAAGTATTATAATTTTCGGGGCAATAATAGCAGTGGCGATATCTGCCTTGACAGTAACAGTAATGGCTGTACCAGCTGATACGTCGGTTTCGGATGAAAAAAGAAAATTAAATCAGGAATTTTTTAACGCCGCTAAAAAAGGCGACCTTGAAAAAGTCAAGCAGCTTTTAGAGAAGGGCGCCGATCTTAATGCTAACGATACTGATTATATAATAGAAGGTGCTACTGTTTTAATAATGGCTTCAAGAGAAGGACATTTAGAGATAGTTAAATTCCTTATCGAAAAAGGCGCTGACGTAAATGCTGTTGCCGCTAACGGCGAACTTGAGTGGACAGCGTTAATGATATCCTTATTTAGAGAACATTTAGAGATAGTTAAATTCCTTATTGACAATGGAGCCGACGTTAATAGCGAAATTAGCTTTGATGGCAAAAAAGACGGTGTTACAGCTTTAATGTCAGCTTCAAGTATAGGGAATTTGGATATTGTAAAATCCCTTGTTGTCAAAGGCGCTGATATTAATGCTGTTGCTACTGTTGGTAATGCCGAAGGTGAAACGGCATTAATGAACGCTTCGATGCAGGGGCAACTGGGTGTAGTAAAATTCCTCGTTGAAAATGGGGCAGATGTTAATGCTATTGTTGCTTATAAATCGAGAAGTGATGCCGATACTGCTTTAACATTAGCCTCAAGGCAGGGACATTCTGACATCGAGAAATTTCTCATCGAAAACGGAGCCGACATTAATGCTGTTAACCAGAAAAGAAAAACTCTGCAAGGCTCTGATACAGAAAGCGTTGATACCGAAATTTTAGTTAAATTTGAACCTGAACAAGTCAAAGGTAATTATAAGCCTGAATACCGATTCGTAGAAAAAACTACCGGCTTGAAAAAGAAAAGAATTGATTTGGGCGGCGATATAACTATGGAATTCGTTTATATACCGGCAGGTGAGTTTTTGATGGGCAGCCCGCCTGATGCGAATCAGAATATCTTAAATTATGATGAAAGACCTCAGCATCGAGTTAAGATAAGTAAAGGTTTCTGGATGGGAGTTTATGAGGTAACTAATGGCCAGTATCAGCAGTTTGTAAAGGAAAGTAATTATGACGGTGTTCGAGAATCAAATGCTAATTATTTAAGACATTTGAAAAATTCCGGGCAACAAGCGGGGTCTGAATATCCTGTATGCTGGATTTCATGGAATAATGCCCGTGCTTTTTGTGAATGGTTGAGCGCCAAAGAGGGCAAAACATACCGTTTACCTACCGAGGCTCAGTGGGAATATGCTTGCAGGGCCAACAGCAAGGAACCTTTAAATATTAAAGATGACGGTTTATTTCTCCAATCTTCAGGCGGAAGGGCCTCAAGTATGAGAAGTACACATCCGGCAGGTCAGAATCAACCTAATTCATTCGGTTTATATGATATGTATGATAATGTGAAGGAATGGTGCCAAGACTGGTACGGTTTTTATTCAAATGCTGCTGAAATAGATCCTCAGGGATTGAAATTCGGAGATAAGCGGGCTGTTCGCGGCGATTATTCCGGAAATATCATCTCATACAGTTACACTGAACGTTCCAGTAGGTTGCCGGGCGAGCCGAGCCGCGAAATCGGATTTCGTGTTGTTTGCGAGGACTCTGAATAATAAATTCCTTAAGTTCCAGCGTTTTCTCCTTGTGAATTCAGTTTGGTGTCCGGTACATTTTTTACGTTCCCGACGAACGCAGCATGCCGAACATATTCTATTATAGACGCTATACGCTGTTCGCTGAACGCTGATAAACAACGTGCCGTATCAAGGTCATTTTGCACAAAACGGGTGGATTTTTCTTGAAATTATGCCGGAACGAGATATAATACGATTCTACAATTAAATATGATAAATCATCAAATTAGAGGGGGGCAAGTCAGCGAATCAGTTAATCAGTTAATGAGTAAATCAGTAAATGAGTTAAAGGGTAATTTATATCCTCATCAACTCATACACTCATATACTTATATACACCACAATATGCTTATGCACCTATGTTCCTTTGTGCCTATGAATCTTTTTTGCAAAACGAAGCCAATTTTTACGACAGAATACAGAACATAGAATTCAGAAGACAGAATAAAGGATGTTTATAAGGGATTATCCAATATGAGATTACAATACAATTTCAACGGCGGTTTCCTTGAATGTTTCTCCTAATATCACTAAAGATTGGACGAGAAAACGAAGCCAATTTATTCGTACTGCGTGATGCGTAACGCGTATTGCGAAAAGCTATTTGAAAAAACGAAGCCAATCCGGCTTCGCCTATGGCTACGCCGGGACAGGTTTTTACGATTTGGCGATTCGTGGATGGCGCATAAGTTTGGAATCAACCGTCGATTTCAGTGTTGTTATGGGCGATTTTGGTCAAATACGATTTTATTGTAACTTGCATTTGACAATAGAACGGATATGTAGTCTAATCCCAGTCAATTTACGAAATTGTGGCAAAACGAAGGTAATTGGAACATTTTTGGCCAGGAGAATTCAGTATGCCAAAGCGAGATGACATCAACAAGGTAATGATTATTGGTTCAGGTCCCATTATAATCGGCCAGGCGTGTGAGTTTGACTATTCCGGCACGCAGGCCTGCAAGGCCCTTCGGAAATTGGGTTATGAGATTGTGTTGGTCAATTCCAATCCGGCGACGATTATGACGGACCCCGGCATGGCGGACGTGACGTATATCGAGCCGTTGAATCTTCAGACAATGACGAAAATCATCGAAAAAGAACGGCCGGACGCACTTCTACCGAACCTTGGCGGCCAGAGCGGACTGAATCTTTCTTCGGAACTAGCAAAAGCCGGCGTACTCAAAAAATATGGCGTGAGAGTTATCGGTGTTCAGGTTGATGCCATCGAACGCGGCGAAGACAGGATCGAATTCAAAAATACCATGAACAAGCTGGGAATAGAAATGCCTAAAAGCGACCCGGCATATAGCGTAGAGGAAGCGGAGAAAATCGCAAAAAAACTCGGCTATCCTGTTGTCGTTCGTCCCGCATATACGATGGGCGGCACCGGCGGGGGGCTGGTTTATAACGTGGATGAATTGAGAATCGTTGCCGCAAGAGGGCTTTCGGCAAGTCTCGTCGGACAAATCCTCATCGAAGAATCCGTGCTCGGATGGGAAGAGCTGGAGCTTGAAGTTGTAAGAGATGCCAAGAGTCAGAAGATAACCGTCTGTTTTATCGAGAACGTCGATGCGATGGGAATACACACCGGCGATTCTTACTGCACCGCACCTATGCTGACGATAGACGAAAAATTGCAGAAGAGGCTTCAGAAATATTCCTACGATATTGTTGACGCGATAGAAGTCATCGGCGGCACAAATATTCAATTTGCTCACGATCCTGATACCGGCAGAGTCGTAGTAATAGAAATTAATCCGCGAACGTCACGCTCTTCGGCGCTTGCATCGAAAGCTACCGGTTTTCCGATTGCTCTTGTCTCTTCGCTGCTGGCAGGGGGCATGACCTTGGATGAAATTCCGTACTGGAGAGATGGAACTCTCGAGAAGTACACGCCGTCCGGCGAATATGTCGTCGTCAAATTCGCCCGATGGGCGTTCGAGAAATTCAAAGGCGTCGAGGATAAGCTCGGCACGCAGATGCGCGCCGTCGGCGAGGTGATGAGTATCGGCAAAAACTACAAGGAAGCGTTCCAGAAAGCAATACGCTCTTTGGAGAACGGCAGATATGGGCTTGGTTTCGCGAAAAATTTCAACAAGTTGTCGTTGGAGGAATTGATGGGCCTTCTCAATAATCCGACAAGCGAGCGCCAGTTCATTATGTATGAGGCTCTTCGCAAGGGCGCCACGCCGAAGCAGCTATTCGAGAAAACATATATCAAAGAATGGTTTATCCAGCAAATGGCCGAGCTTGTGGCGATTGAGGAACAAATCCTTAAGTATAAAGGCAAATCGATTCCGGATGAGATTTTGACTCAGGCCAAAAAAGACGGTTTCGCCGACCGCTATCTGGCGCAAATTCTCGGAACAACTGAAGAGAAAATCCGCGAGCAGAGAACGAAGCTCGGCGTTGTCGAAGGCTGGGAGCCGGTACCTGTAAGCGGTGTGGAAGATGCGGCATATTATTTCTCGACATACAACGCACTCGATAAAGTTTCAACGACCAAAAATCGCAAGATTATGGTCCTCGGCGGCGGACCGAACAGAATCGGGCAGGGCATCGAATTCGATTATTGCTGTGTGCACGCCGCTTTTGCACTGCGCGACGAAGGCCTGGAGACCATCATGGTCAACTGCAATCCCGAAACCGTCTCGACTGATTACGACACATCCGACAAGCTGTATTTCGAGCCGCTTACGGTCGAGGATGTTTTGAGTATTTACGAAAAAGAAAAACCGGACGGTGTCATCGTGCAGTTCGGCGGGCAGACGCCGTTGAACATCGCCCGGCAGCTTGAGGATGCCGGCGTGAAAATAATCGGGACGACCCCGGAGACAATCGACCTGGCGGAAGACCGTGACAGGTTCCGGGCGATGATGAAGAAATTGAAAATACCCATGCCCGAATCGGGAATGGCCAGCTCTCTCGAAGAGGCGCTGAAGATAGCGAAGCGAATCGGCTATCCGCTGATGGTGCGCCCGTCGTACGTGCTGGGCGGACGCGGCATGGAAGTGGTTCACGACGAGGAAATGCTGCGCCAGTATGTCGCCGCGGCCGTGGAGGTGACACCGGAAAGACCGATACTCATAGATAAATTCTTGGTCAACGCAATCGAAGCGGAGGCCGACGCCATTTCCGACGGCAAAGAAGTATTCGTCCCGGCGGTCATGGAGCATATAGAGCTTGCCGGAGTGCATTCGGGAGATTCGGCCTGTGTCATTCCTCCGGTCTCAATCCCGCATAAACATATCGATACCATCTGCGAATACACGAAAAAAATAGCGACCAAACTCAAGGTCGTCGGCCTGATGAATATGCAGTATGCAATCGCCGACGGTGTTGTTTATGTTCTCGAGGCGAATCCGCGTGCGTCGAGGACCGTGCCGCTCGTTTCTAAAGTCTGCGGAATTTCGATGGCACGCGTGGCGACGCAAATTATGCTCGGCAAAAAAATAGCGGATCTCGATTTAAAGCATAAGAAGATTCCTCATTTCGGCGTAAAAGAGGCGGTATTCCCGTTTAATATGTTCCAGGAGGTAGATCCTTTGCTTGGCCCGGAGATGCGTTCGACCGGCGAAGTTTTGGGCCTGGCTGATTCGTACGGCCTGGCATTTTTCAAGGCTCAGGAGGCTACACAGCAGCCGCTGCCTTCGGAAGGAACGGTTCTGATTACCGTAGCCGATCCCGACAAAACTTCGATCGCGGAAACGGCGAGAGCATTTAACGAGATTAATTTCAAAATTCTCGCAACGGAAGGGACTCACAAATATTTGACCGAAAAAGGTATCGAATCTCAGCATATTCTGAAAGTTTACGAAGGCAGGCCTAATATTGTTGATGCAATCAAAAACAGGGAGATTCACCTGATAATTAATACTCCTGTCGGCAAAAGGAGCAAACACGACGATTCCTATATCAGAAAAGCCGCAATAAAGTATAAAATACCGTACATTACAACGACGACAGCCGCCGCCGCCACCGTCAAAGGCATCGCCGCAAGGCAGGGCAGGGAGCCTGTTGTGAAATCTTTACAGGATTATCACGCCGGACTTGTATAATCCGGCAAGAAATGCGGCTTTCATTTCTAAATGCACAGAGACTACAAAAATGTCTCGGCCGGATGTTTCTTAAAAAACTTGTTGACTTTTCAATATTTATCAGGTAAGCAATACTATGATAGTGGTTGAATAATGGCTTTTGTGATGAATGAGGCGGTCGAATATAGATTTACAGATATGTTCGACGGGCAGGCAACCTTTGGAGAACGGAATCATGTCGAAAAAAAAAGCCCGGCCTGAGTTGGATAGCCATCAATTTCCCTTGCAGAAAAAAAACAAATTAGACCGTATTATTCCCAGAAATAGAACAAATCCTGATGCAAAACCGAAAGTGTTGCCGTATGGTATCGAAGATAATTGGGAAAACACTTTCAACGCCATATCCGACTGGATAACGATAACCGATCTCGAATGTCGTGTAATCAGGACCAATCTGTCTGGTGAGAAATTTACAAACCTGACTTCGGCGGAAATACTCGGACAATCATGTTGTATGCTGATACACGGCAAAACAAAACCAATTCCAGAGTGTCCCCTAATGGAAATGCTCCGGACCGGTCGGCGTTCGCAAGCGGAGGTCCTGCTTCCCAATAATCGTAGATGGATGTCAATTACTGTTGACCCCGTCAGGGACGAGCATGGCAAGACCGTCGCCGCGGTACATGTTGTTCGAGATATCACTTCCCAAAAGACGGCGGAAAATGCCGTAAGAATATCAGAAGAAAAATTCAGAAACATTTTTACACACGCCAACGACTGTATTACGTATTTGGACGGCTTCGGCAGAATAGTCGATGTTAATGAGAAAACCTTACAGATATTCGGCGGCACAAGAGAGGAATTACTTAATAAACATTTTACGAAACTTGGCATTCTCTCTGTCAAGGATGTCCCGAAGTATCTTAGGTTGTTTAAGAGTATTCTTGCCGGCGAACAAGTAAATATAACCGTACCTATAAAAAATAAGGTAGGTCGGGAAATATTTCTGGAATGTTCCGCCTCTGTTATAAAACCGAATGGCGATTCTACCAGGATTCTGGTAATAGCCAGGGACATTACCGAACGCAGGAAGTCCGAAAAAGAGCTCAGAATAAAAGACAAAGCAATAGAGACATCTATCAACGCCATTGCCATTACCGATCTTAATGGTATTCTGAGGTATGTTAACCTTGCCTTTTTGAAAATGTGGGGATATGACAATCCCGATGAAGTTTTGGGAAAATCCGCCAAACATTTCTGGGAAATGCCGAAGGAATTAAAAAATTCAATAAAAACTTTTCGCCGTGGTGGGGGCTGGATCACGGAAGTGCCAGCGCAGCGCAAAGACTGTTCCATGTTCATTGTGCAGCTTTCCGCAAGCGTAGTACTGGATAAAGACGGCAAAGCTGATTGTATAATGACTTCGTTCATAGATATTACGGAGCGCATCAAGGTCGAAAAGAATTTACTCGCGGAAAGAGATAAGGCGCAAAAATATCTGGATATTTCCGGTGTGATGATTGTTGCCGTTGATACGGAAGGTCGGGTCGGATTGATTAACAAAAAAGGATGTGAAATTCTCGGCTACAGTGAAGATGAGATACTCGGCAAAAACTGGTTTGAAAATTTTCTGCCCGGAAGGATAAGAAAGTCTGTAAGAATTAAACTCGATAATGTTATAAAGGGCAGGTTGGAACAGGATGATTACGCCGAGAACTACGTGCTGACAAAGACCGGACAGGAGAGAATCATAGGCTGGCATAATACGCTTCTAAAAGATGCCGACGGGTGTGTAATAGGGACTTTGAGCTCAGGTGAAGATATAACAGAACGCAAACTGGCGGAGAATGCGTTGCGCAAATCGGAAGAGCATTACCGGATGTTGGCCGAGTCGATGAATGACGGCCTCAGCATGACCGATGAAAACGGCATAAAAATCTATGTGAATAAAAGGTGTGCGGAAATATTCGGATATGATCCCGATCAAATGCTGGGAAAGCACTGGATGAGCTTTTATGATGAAGATACTCGTCATATCATCGAAGAGCAATGGAACAAAAGAAAGAAGGGTGTTGCCGAACCTTATGAGATATTAACCAGAGGAGAAAATGGTCGCGAGATTTATTTGCGTATTTCGCCGCGGCCGATTTTCGATGAAAATGGTAATTTTAGGGGCAGTATTTCCATAATAGCCGACATAACCGAGCGAAAGGAAATAGAGAATGCTCTCAGGCAGAGTGAAGAGAAATTTTATAAGGCGTTTCAAACTTCCCCCAACCTTATGGCTATTACAACTGTCGAAGACGGAAGAATTGATGAGATCAACGAAACGTTTTGCCGGGTCTTAGGCTATAGTCGTCAGGAATGTATCGGGCGTACAACGGCAGATTTAAACCTCTGGCAGGAACCTGAACAGAGAACCATGATTATCAGGGAGGTCAGGGCAAAGGGTTGTATTGATAATGTAGAAGCTGGTTTAAGGACGAAGGGGGGCCGGATACGGAATTTAATTTTTTCTATGAGTACAATTACTCTCGGTGATGAAAAATATCTCCTGAGTGTGGCTACGGACATAACCGAGCGAAAACTTGTGGAGGAGAAACTTCTGAAGAGCGAGGCGATTCTGAATGAAACCGGCTCCATTGCTCAAATCGGCGGATGGGAGCATGATTTGGTCACCGGCAAAGCAACCTGGACCAAAGGCCTCTATGAAATTGACGAATTGGAATCCGGCTCACCTCCCGGCCCGAATGAACATCTGGAGCAATATCCGCCCCGTGATCGAGCTATTCTGGCCGAGGCCTATGAACGAGCAGTAGAGACGGGGGAGCCTTTCGACCTCGAGCTTCAGGTCTATACCGCAAAAAGACATCTTATATGGTGCCGAGTCATTGGTCGGCCGGTCATGCAAAACGGCAAGTGCATTCGTCTTTTGGGAACAGTTCAGAATATTTCCAACCGCAAACAGGCGGAGGTAAAATACCAGACAATTTTAGACACTACAATCGATGGTTTCGCTATAACAGATTTGAAAGGAAATATACTTGAGGTAAATGATTCATATTGCCGGATGGTGGCTTACTCGCGGGAAGATTTGCTGCAAATGTCCGTCGAAGATATCGAGGTGATCGAGAGTTCCAGAGATATTCTTCGACATATAAAAGAAATGAAAAAACATGGCTCCGGTCGTTTTGAAACACGCCATAAATGTAAAGACGGCAGGATCATTGATGTTGAGGTAAGCGTTAATTATCTTGATGAGGGGCAGGGGCGGTTATTTATATTTGTTCGTAATATCACGGAAAGAAAGCTGGCCGAGAAGGCGCTGAGGGAAAGCGAGGAATTATTCAGAACTTTTATAGAGCAGGCGTCTGAAGCTGTGTTTGTCCATGATCTTAACGGCGATGTATTAATCGCAAACGAGATGGCCTGTAAATATACCGGTTATTCGAGAAAAGAATTATCGAATATAAATGTTGCTCGAATAGATGCTTCGATTATTGAAGAAGATCACAAAAACAGGTACTGGGAAAAATTACGTATTGGTGAGCATGCGTTAATTGAAACTATTAACAAAAGGAAAGACTCAAGCAATTTTCCCGTAGAGGTCCAGATCGGGAAAATAATATTCGATGGAAAACCGATGATACTGGCATTTGCTCGTGATATTACCGAACGAAAGCGCGCGGAAGAGGCGCTAAGGGATAGCGAGCTGAAATTCAGGCTCGTAACAGAGACCATCGAAGACGTATTCTGGATGAGTACCTGCGGCGTTGGTAAAATGATTTACATAAGCCCGGCCTATGAGAGACTTTGGCAGAAATCGATAGAGAGTCTTTATAAGAACCCGAAGTCTTTCCTGGAAATTTTACATCCCGAAGACCTTAGGGACTACCTTGTAGAAATAGATAGATACCACAAGAATGGATTACCCTATGAATGTGAATACCGTATCATCAGGGAAGACGGAGAAATCAAATGGATTCACGAGAGGGGCTATCCTGTGCCGCAATCGTTGGATGATGCCCCCCTCATGGCGGGAGTATGCACTGATATTACAGAACGCAAGAAGGCGGAGCAGGCATTACGTGAAAAACAGAACCAGTTACTCGAGGCACAACATATTGCGCATATTAGTAACTGGTGGCATGATTTGATTACGGGTGAATTATACTGGTCGGATGAGATTTTCAGAATTATTGGAATAGAACCGCAGAAACCAACCGCGGAATTGGTTGCCGCTTTAGTACATCCTGACGATTGGCACATACTTCAACAGGCCATGGATGAAGCAATGGTAGGGAAGGCGGAACATGAACACGAGTTCCGGATTATCCGACCGGATGGTGGCATCCGTTGGATCCACAACCGTTGGGTGAGTTTTTATGATGAAACCGGAAAAGAGATAAAGCGTATTGGAACACATCAGGACATCTCCGAACGCAAGAAAGCCGAAGAGGCGCTTATAAAAGAACGTGATTTTGAAGAAAGTCTCATTGAGACGGCACAAGCCATTATATTGGTACTGGATGCAGATGGAAAAATTGTTCGGTTCAACAAATACATGGAGGAAATTTCCGGTTATAGTCTGAAGGAAGTGCAGGGTAAGAAATGGTTCGATATATTTTTGCCGAAATGTGATAAAAATAGGATTCGGCTTTTATTCAGGAAATCGATTAACAATATTCGAACAAAGGGAAATATTAATTCTATTGTCACGAAGCGTGGTGAAGAGCTGCAAATTGAGTGGTATGACAAGACGCTCAAAGATACTACCGGTAAAGTCATAGGGCTGCTTTCGGTCGGACTGGATATAACTCAGAAAATAATCCAGGCACAGGCTTTGGAGGAGAGTGAAAAGAGACTCCAAATGTCTCTGGATGCCGCGGAACTGGGTATATGGGACTGGGATCTAATTAATAATAAGATTATATGGGCAGGTTATCATGCCAAGCTTTTCGGTTATAAAGAGGATGAGTTTGACGGCAAGTATGAAACCTTTGAAAAAAGGATTCATCCGGATGATTTACGTTGTTTGATAGAGGCGATCGAAAAGTCGCAGACTACCGGGCAGGAGTATCTGCATGAATATCGAATAGTATGGCCGGATGGTACACTTCGATGGATATTTGGCAGAGGTCGTTGTATTTACGGTCAAAATGGTAAAGGTATAAGGATGCTTGGCACGGTTCAGGATATAACAGAACGCAAGCAGACTGAGGATGAGGTGCATAGGCAACGAAGAGAACTACAGACCATCCTTGATTCTGTACCCGCGGGAATATGGTATAAGGATTCCACGAATAGATTTTTGAAAGTCAACAAGGCAGCCGCCGAATCGGTATGTATGAGGCCGGAGGAAATCGAGGGTAAATTAGCCGGCGATATTTTTCCCCGTGATGATGCCGAAAAGTACTATAGAGATGATCTTGAAATAATCAAGTCCGGCAAACCGAAATGGGATATTATCGAGATGCATCAGGTTCCGGGAGGAGAAAGGAAATGGGTGCATACCGATAAGGTGCCCTGCCTGGATAAACATGGAAATGCAACAGGGGTGATTGTATTTGTTCTGGACATTAATGATCAAATACGGGCCGAGCAAAATCTTCTTGAATATCATAAAAAGCTTAAATTCTTGGCCTCGCAATTGACTCTCACCGAAGAACATGAAAGACGACGGATAGCCACAGAGCTTCACGACCACATAGGCCAGTTTTTAGCAGTTTCTAAAATTAAGATAGACGAATTACTCCATTCGGATATACCCGAAGAGTCTCGCGAGATTCTAAAGAATGTACGCGATTGGCTTGGTAAAGCCGTAAAAGATACCAGGACTTTGACATTCGACCTTAGCTTTCCAATTTTGTATGAATTGGGTTTTGAACAAGCTGTGGCCGCATGGCTCGATGAAGAAATTCGGCGAAAACATAAAATAGAAACTGAATTGCAGGTTGAAGCGAACCTTAAGCTTCTTGATGATGACATTAAGGTTCTTTTATTCCGCAACGTGAAAGAGCTGCTCATTAATGTGGTCAAACACGCGCATGCGAAAAAAGTTATAGTTTCTATAGGTAAAGTGGACGGCATGGTAAAGGTGATTGTTGAAGATGATGGTATTGGATTTGACCTTTCTAAAGTATCTTCTTCGAGGAATGCTGCATTTGGTCTGTTTAGCATTCGAGAGCGACTCGAACATCTGGGAGGAGAATTTCATGTTGATTCTTCCTCCGGTCGCGGGTGTAAAGTCACCTTGTTGACTCCGATAATTAAAGATAAACATGAAACGGGAGGCAAAAAATGAGTATAAGGATTGTTATAGCCGATGATCATGGAATCGTGCGAGAGGGTTTACGCTCTTTACTTGGAAAACAGCAAGACATGGAAATCGTCGGGGAGGCTGCGGATGGGCGTAAAGCGCTTGAGCTTGTACGGGAACTTATGCCGGACGTGGTTGTGATGGATATAACAATGCCGAACCTCAACGGCGTTGATTCTACTCGTCAGATAGTCGGCGAATTCCCGAATCTGAAAGTCATAGCTTTATCTATGCATTCCTGCACCATGTTTGTTGCGGATATGATAAAAGCCGGGGCCTCCGGTTACTTATTGAAAGATTGCCTGTTTGACGAGCTTGTTGAGGCGATACGAATTGTATGTGACGGTGGAACTTATCTCAGCCCTGGCGTTATAAGCGTGGTTGTAAACGATTATGTGAATCGTTTGACAACTACAAGTCACAGGCCTCTTGAGAGCCTTACGGACAGGGAACGTGAGGTGCTTCAACTGATAGGAGAAGGGAAAAATACGAAGCAGATTGCTATGCGGCTGCACGTAAGCACAAAGGCGATAGAAGCGAATCGTCGAAAAATAATGGAAAAGCTGCATACACAGAGTATCGCCGATCTTGTAAGATGGGCCATCCTCGGAGGCTTAACTTCACTGGAAGTCGGGCCGGTTGAGCGTTAAGGTGAGTACTTATGTGCTTATGTTCTTTTAGACCGGCGATATGGTTCTTAAAGAATTGTGCCGAAAGCACTGTGATTAAAATTCGTTGCGGCTTGTTGCGAGAGTTCGTTTATATGAATCGTAGTGTCTTGTTGGTTTCGGTTTTTGTGTTTCGGATTTCGAGTGTTTTTCTATAATTATTTGTACAATCCTGTCGGCAGCACGACCGTCCCAGAGCGGCGGTATTTGAGGTTCTATAAGCCTGCCGTTAATTACCTGATTATACGCATGAATGATTTTATCCGGATTGGTTCCGACTATCCGGTTTGAGCCGATTTCAACCGTGACTGGACGCTCGGTATTATCACGGAGTGTCAGGCAGGGGACTTTCAGGATTGTCGTCTCTTCCTGTATGCCGCCGGAATCCGTTAATACAAGCTTGGCGGTCGAGATTATTTTAAGAAAATCGAGATAACCGAGCGGCTCGATAAGATGCAGATTCGGCAGTTTTTCGAGGCGTCTGTCGAGATTGAAAGGTGTTAAATTTCGGCTTGTTCGAGGGTGAATGGGGAAGATAATCGGCAAGTCTTTTTGTATGATTTCAAGGGCATCCAGAATTCCGCCGAAGACGACAGGATTGTCGACATTACTCGGACGATGCAGGGTAAGGACGGCGAATTTCCTGTTGTTCAGATTCAGACGATCCAGGATGCTCGATTTATGCGCCCTGGCTTTGTGTGTTAGTAAGGTGTCGATCATAACGTTGCCGACGAGAAAGATTTTTTCCGCCGGGATACCTTCGTCGATGAGATTGTCCACGCCGCTTTGCTCGGTGCAGAAAAGATAGTCACTTATGGAATCAGTCAGAAGGCGGTTGATTTCTTCCGGCATGGTGCGGTCAAAACTGCGAAGTCCCGCCTCGACATGCATCAATTTTACGCCGATTTTGACCGCCACAAGTCCGCATGCTATTGTACTGTTGACGTCCCCGACTACAAGGACGGCATCAGGTTGGTAATACAAGAGCACAGGCTCGAAGGCTTTCATTATCTCTGC
Source organism: Sedimentisphaerales bacterium (assembly GCA_016933295.1). Taxonomy (GTDB): domain Bacteria; phylum Planctomycetota; class Phycisphaerae; order Sedimentisphaerales; family Anaerobacaceae; genus JAFGPS01. The sequence goes on from JAFGBG010000100.1 coordinate 29,789, forward strand.
GGTCTGTGCGGCGTGACTTCCTGAGCCGACTTCAAGATTAATATCCGGCTCTGGAATGTTCAACTGCCGGAAGAAAAGATCGCTCATTTTTTCGTCGTAATGCTGACCGGTATGAACTATAAGAGGTTCTATTACTTTTGACGTCCTGCACGATTTGATAATCGGAGCGATTTTCATAAAGTTCGGACGGGCGCCGACGACGGTGATTATTTTCATGATGCCATTACCCTTTTGTTTGCCCGACCGCAGAAGCGAGTGATTGTGTTTAAATACTCGTTTGCAAGCGTGTCTCGATTATGATGTTTTTTTACGTATTCATAGCCGGATTGTCCGAGCGATTTGCATAAATTGGAGTCGCCGGCGAGATTTTCCACAACCCGAGCGAGCTGTTCGGCGTTTTCCGGCTCTATGCATATACCGGCGTTAGCTTCCTTGAGAAATTGTGCCGCATAACCTTCGACGCCGAGAATGATAGGTTCTGCCATTGCGGCGGCTTCAAAGATTTTCGAGGGCAGGACAGTCTTAAAAAGGTCCGCCTTTTTTAGATGAACAAGGCATACATCCGTGATCGAAAGAAGGCCGGGAATGAGGTGTTTGTCTTGTCTGTCAACGAAAACGATGTTGTCGAGGTTATTGTCGATAGCCTCTTGTTGCAATTGTTTTTTGACTGCGCCGTCGCCGACTAATAGAAACTTGATATTGTATTTTTCCCTGTTCTTTAATAATTTCGCCGCACGAAGCACGACGTCGAGCGCGCAAGCCATGCCGATTGTGCCTACGTATGAACAAACGAACTCTTGGTTTGGTTTGTAAAGCTGCCTGAATTTTTCGTCTAATTGACGCGGATAAAATATTTCGGAGTCGAAGCCGTTGGTGATTATGGAAATGATTTCAGGGTTAATTCCTTTTTCGATCAGTTTTTGTTTGTAGCCGAGGCCGACCGTAACGATATGTTTTGCCGCGGCGTACATTTTTATTTCGAGCCATTCGAGAATTCGTAAAATTCTTTTATTACGCATGGCTCCAACGGCGACTATCGATTCGGGCCAGATGTCACGCACTTCGAGAATGAACGGCACTCTGCGAAGTCGGCTGCTTATTACTCCGGCCCAGCCGCAAAAAAACTGAGGTGATGTTGCTATTATAATATCCGGTTTTGTAACAAACAGAGAAAAAAAGATACTGCTGAACATATAAGAAATATAATTAATAATTCGTAAAAGTGTGCCTTTATTTGCGGCGATGTATGTCCAGACTCGGATTACGTCTATTCCTTCGATATGCTCTCGCTGATATATTTTGTTTTTATAGCCTTCATATACTATTCCGTTCGGCACGTTAGGCGCACAGGTAATAACGGTGACCCGATGGCCCCGGCGGACCCAGCGTTTGCAGTTTTCAAAAGTGCGTGAAGCTGGCGCATTGCCTTCGGGTGTAAAATAGTGAGAGAAAAAAAGAATGTGCATTTATAGCTTTTTGATTTGGAATCCGGTTTCGATTTTAGAGCCGCGACAGGATGAAGCCAGCGCCTTGTTGGGTATTTTTACGCCGAATTCCGGGCAGTAATAAGAATCCTCAACGGCGAGTTCGCAATTGCCTGAAAAAATAATCATGATTTTACCCGCCGGGTAAATCACCAGTGCGGTATTTTCTTTTAGTTCGACTATCTCACAGTCCGGGTGAAGATGAAGCCGAGATATTATGTTTTGAGAACAAGATGAGTTAACGAAATCATGGACGGTAAGGCCGCCTGATTTGTGCCAGTCGAATTTGCGGCTATGTACGGGACGGCCTTTTAGCCTCTCATAGCTATCGAGCCATGCGCTTAGCTGAAAACCGTCTTCAGATTGTTTCCATTCGACATCCTTCGGTTTGCCCCTGCGGGCCACTCTGAAAGCGGCCCACATTTCACACTGGTCCTCGCCGTCGATTTCTACAGTATTGTGAGCTTTTGTCGATCGGCAGTATTCCCGCGTTGGGCTAATTTCATAATCGTACACGCCGCTGTCTACAATGATGCGGTGTTTGTCCAGGGACAATTCGAATGAAAACATATCGGCATGTGCATGGCCGGGAATATAATCCGGGCCGATTGGAGCGGCATCGCAAACTAAGTATGTGCCGTCTCGATCCGAAAAACCGTAGTATCCGGCTTCGGGCAGGGCGAAAGGTCCGCTCTGATCCTTGATTCGGACTGTGTTTTCGCTGCCCAGGAGGTTTTCGGCATATGCTAAAAGCTGACGTGGGCTGTTATAAATTCCAAAGGCGCTGTCATTCAACAAAGCGATATCCTCGTCCGGATGGCACAGATATTGTAATGCGGTCAACATCTTTCTTAGCGGCTCTTTTACCAGTTCGTTCAAATCCAGTCTGTTGATATTGAGTAAAATCGCAAGCAGGTAAGTGACACGAAGATGGTACATCGGAGAACGCTCGAAATGCATTCCATCGCTTAAGATTTGTTCGTGAATTTGGTCGGCTATGATCTCTTTGCCTTTTTTGTACCATTTTTCAGCCGATTCGCCTGTGAAACAACATCCGGCAAAAATAAGTGCGGCACTGTTTTCGAGCAGGTGATTTCCGAGCAGATGCGTTTCGAGGTGCTTCAGTAACCATTGGGCCTGTATATAAATACTGCTCCATAACTCATTATGAAATGCAGGATCATTTTCGGTTTGTCTTCGGTATTTATTGAAAAATATGCAGCAGAGATTCACAGTACGCAGGGAAACGGGATATGGTTCCCAGCCGAGGTGTTTTCGCCGGAGTGGGTGTCTTTTTATCCAGTCCAGAACCAGCATTTTCGACTGGGTATAGTCTAAATCCCATAGATATTCAAAATAATGCAGATTATACAGCCAAAGTTTCGGTAGTCCGGTTATATTCCAGTCGACCGGGCAGCCGATATTTTGTTTGCTGTTTAGAAAAATAAAATTTCCCGCCGATATATCTGCGGCACAATTCTTTTGCAAGCCCGGCGGCAAAAAAGCACGCTTCGGATACCATCTGCATCCGCAGGATTCGGGAGCGGGTTGCGAATAGAAAGTCTCCGGATTTTCAAACAGATAATTCAGTCTGTTTCGGACCTGGCCGGTTATTTGCCGGCTTTGCAGGTGGCGTACGGTTGAGAAAAATTGTGGGACAAATTTAGCAGAGGCCATTTTGCCGAATTCTCTGATGTTTCCTGTTGTCCTAAAATTATAGTCTGTTTTTTTCGTGCCGATTCTACGGCGGCAAAAGTACTGTGTGTTACATTTGCCAACTGCTCGAATGGAATCAGCGGTTCACTGCCGGTGTGAATGCCATCAATGAATGCCTTTATCTCGTTTTTGTGTCCCTTGTCCTGTCGCAAAGTCCTGAATTTTCTGAAGCCTGAAAATCCGTAGCCTCTGGTTACTCTGAAGTTCTCTGTTTTGAGAATGCGTCCATCGTTGAAGATTTCCAAGATTTCTTTAGGATATCTTTTGGAGCCGTTGGCAAAATAATTTATCGAGCCTATCGAGCCGTCTGCGAAATACAAAATCATTGACATCATATCTTCCCGTACAGCGGGACCGTCTCCGACCGTCATTGCTGAAACCGCATGTACGGGATTTGCCGCTATATATGAGAGCAAATCGATAAAATGACAGCCCTCTCCGATAATTCTGCCTCCACCACGTTCTGGATCCTGTATCCAGTGTTCGGCTGGTATTTGACCGGCATTAACTGTAAGGCTTATGCACAGCGGGCCGGTTCTGCCGGACAGCAATTGTTTAATTTTTGCCGTATGAGGGCTGAATCTGCGGTTAAATCCCACCATGAGATGTTTCGCCGGATGCTTTGAAACTGTCTCTGCAATCTTGTTTAGCTGTTGCTCTGTAATCGCGAGAGGTTTTTCAACAAATACATGCTTGTCCGCCTCAAGTCCCTCAATAACCATGCGAGCATGTACGTGATGACCTGTAATGATAAAGAGAGTATCTACTTCTTTGTCGTCTAATATTCTGCGGTAGTCTGTTATCGCATTCTCAATATCGAACTTTTTAGCAGCATGCTGGACGGCTGATGGATTAGTTTTGCCGGCGATATATTTCAGGCTGGCGTCCGTTAATTTCAGGCAGGGTAAAATCGTGCCGATCGTGAAATTGCCGGCGCCGATCACTCCGACGGTTACAGGATTTTGAGGTTTGCTCGTTCGTCGGGTGACAATAACGCAGGGATTTCGCTCAATATTTTCCTCGTACTCAAGAATAATTCCGAGTGCTGATCGGTCATTTCGGATTTTATCATATGCTATCGGGGCATTTCCCAATTTATACCTGTGAGTTATAAGAGGTTCAACATTCAGACTTCCGGAAGCCATTGCTCCAAGCACAGCCTCAAAGTTGCGTTTTTCAGTCCACCTGACATATCCCGGCGGATAATCGTATCCTTTTTGTTCGTATTTCTGGTCGTATCTTCCCGGACCGTAACTGCATGATACCTGAAATGTGAGCTCTTTTTTATAAAAGTCACTACGTTTTAAGTTAAGTCCGACAACACCGACGAGCACAATGCGTCCCCGTTTTCGGCAGGATTCCGCCGCTTGATGTATTATTTCATCGTTTTTTGCCGATGCCGTTATAATTGCGCCATCTGCGCCGTTGCCGTTTGTCCATCCTTTCGCAGAGGCGATTGGATCGGTTCCCTTGGACAGGTCGACTGTTTTTGCCCCGAAGGATTCCGCGAGATTTAGACGTTCGCTGTTGTAATCAATGCCTAACACCTCGCAACCGCTGGCTTTTAGCAGTTGTATGGTCAGCAGGCCGATAAGTCCGACGCCGAAGACCATAAATTTCTCACCGAAAGTAGGGCTTGCCAGACGCAGACTTTGTAATCCTATACTTGCGAGGACCGTAAACGCCGCCTGGTCGAATGTTACTCCGTCCGGAATTTTTACACATAAGTTTTGCTGTACACAGACAATTTCCGCATGTGGCCCGTTACTGATGACGCGATCTCCCGGCTGAATATCATTTACACTCTGTCCAATATCCAAAACAACGCCGGAATTGCAATAACCTAACGGAAGCGGCTCGTCGAGCTTGCGAAAGACCGCATCGAGAGTCGGTAAGAATCCGTCGGTTTTTATTTTATCAATGACCTGCCGGACCTTTTCCGGTTGCTGCCTCGCCTTTGTAATCAGGTTTGCCCTGCCGAAATCTAACAGCATACGCTCGGTTCCCGCCGAAATCACGGATGCACGCGTTTTGATAAGAACCTGACCGTCGCTTGTTTGCGGGCAGGGCAGCTCTTCAATTTCCATTCGGCCTGTTCTTAAATTTTGCATGAGTTGTTTCATTTTTTCGATATCACTTTTTTGCCGATTGAATCAAGGATATTCTGCCCTCAGAAGATTGAGGCCTAAAGGTGTATATATTGGTTTCTTGTTGCGGCGGTTTCTTGACAAGGGTCCTGAAGTAGGAGATAGTTTTTCTTAAACCTTCGTCTATAGAAGTAATGGGCTGCCAGTTAAGCACTTTTTTTGCAAGCTCAAGGTGAGGTTGTCTTTGTCGAGGATCATCATCCGGTAACGAATGGAATACGATCTTAGATTGTGACTCGGTAAGCTCTATAATTTTTCTCGCTAATGACAGAATTGTACTTTCATCGGCGTTTCCCAGGTTTACCGGCCCGGTGAAATTGTCGTTGCTGTCCATTAATTTTATCAGCCCTTCTATCAAATCATCAACATAGCAAAAACTTCTTGTTTGATTGCCACTACCAAATATCGTAATGTTCTCGTTCTTAAGGGCCTGTACGATAAAATTACTCACGACTCTGCCGTCGTTCGGGTGCATTCTGGGGCCGTATGTGTTGAAAATCCTGGCCACTTTTATTTTTAGTCCGCATTGCCGATTATAATCGAAAAACAATGTTTCCGCGCATCTCTTGCCCTCGTCATAACAGCTCCTTACTCCAATAGGGTTTACATTACCCCAGTAATCTTCGGTTTGCGGGTGAATTGTCGGATCGCCGTACACTTCCGACGTTGACGCCTGTAGAATTTTGATTCGTAATCTCTTTGCGAGTCCCAACATGTTAATAGCGCCATGCACGCTGGTTTTTGTGGTCTGAATAGGATCGAATTGATAATGTACCGGAGAAGCGGGGCAGGCAAGATTATAAATTTCATCCACCTCGACATACAACGGAAAACATATATCGTGCCGCAGGATTTCAAACCGGGGATGAGACAGTAAATGCGCGATGTTCGACCGTCTTCCGGTATAGAAATTGTCAACGCATAAAACTTCATGTCCCAGTTCCAGGAGATGTTCGCATAAATGAGAGCCGAGAAAGCCGCCTCCTCCTGTTACAAGAATTCGTTTTGCTGAGTCGTAATTTTTCACGATATCGCCCTTTTACTTTTTATGTTCGACTGTGATTTTAAGAACAATATTCGGAGTAGAATCGTTATATTGTCTCATTGAAATTGTTTGTTTTTTTATGTGAAGTAATATTGAATACCGGTCTGTAAGCTCGTTTAATTCTGAGTCCGGTTAAGGACAGGATTATGGGCTTTGATAATTTGCCCGGCGTCTTTGCGAATGGTCGTACAAGGATTGTTCTGGATAGTTGTTTCTCTTTTTTCCGTTCTCTTTCGTTCAGTGAGCTTCATTTCATATATTTTTGCCGAAATGTTAAACTCATGAATTGCACGAAGCATACAGAAATAGAATCCTGATACACCATCGAGTATGCCTAATTTGATAAAATATAAATAGTTAAACATTATGAAAGGCTTGCATGGCGTTCGCAAAAACATCGCTTTTAAGAATTTTCTTCTTTTCAAAGGATCTCTACTAAGGACATTTCCCGCCGGCGGGACTTTATCTTGAAGTTGTCGAATTCTTCTGATTGCGTTCCAGTCTGAAAACTGATTCTGCTTTTTAATCCACTCGGACAAGCTCTGGTTGGATTTGTGCAGGAGTGGCTTTTTCAGGCATGAGGTCTTGCCGTTTACCACGATATTTTCATGAACTTCGTTATCCCAGCCACCCTCTGCTCTCATGCCAAGGTCTTCATATTCGCCTGCATCCCGCCGCAGGAGGCGAAGCATCCAGCCGTGACTCCAGGAATGCTTTTGCCACCGTCCTAAAAACATGAATTTCCATTGAAGATAGTAACCTTTTATATCCTCGCTCAGTATTGCTTTGCTTATTTCGTCTCGTAATTCGTCCGTTACTCTTTCATCCGCATCAAGGATCATCAGCCAGTCGTTTTTTATCGGTAGATTTTTCATTGCCCAGTTCTTTTTTTTCGGCCAGCCTCCATCGTAATGGAACTGGATCACAGTCGCCCCAAGCTCCTTGGCCTTTTCAGTGGTCCCGTCCGTGCTTTGAGAATCGACGACGAATACCTGGTCGGCCCAATTCACACTGCGCAGGCAGGGAAGAATGTTTTCAGATTCGTTTTTTGTAGGAATTATTACTGAGACGGGTAATTTCAAAAAAAGGCTCGCTTTTTCTATGATATCGTGAACTTATGTTTTTTTAAAATGGAGAATTTTTCCCGGCGAAAAAAATCTTTATATGTTTTTTGCTTTTTCCGCGGATATTATATACAAGTCGTCTTGTGTTAGTTTTGGGACCACCCATAAACACCACCTTTTTACGATGTCATCTACTAATACTCCCGTGTTGATCGAAATATCGACATTTGCATCAACCGCCTCCTGTTTAACATAATCTCTCTCAAATGTCAGCAGTTCGACGTTTACGAAATTATAAGAAACTGTCAGGAGAAGCATAATAGAAATAAATACGACGTTTTTTCGAACCATAAAAGCCCAAATAGGAACAAGCACAAACAGGATAGGAAGAAGATATGAAATTTCTATAGGTACTTTCAAAAACAGTATCTCATGGATAATAAGAGTAAATAATCCTATTTTCATTACAAAGGGTATAGCGTCAAGTTTCTTCCTCTTGGACAAACTGTAGATGATTGTGATAAAGATGAAAATCGTTGAAAAGAATCCCATTAAATAGATATTTTTGTATATGAATCTGGCAAAGTGACCAAAATAATTCCAGTCGCCGATTCCGTATTCGAGAAACTGAAAGCTGTTGCCGTACGCGATATAGGAAGGGACATAAAACAATATCGTAATAATCATTGCAAGCGGGATAGAAACGACCAGTTTTGTAAAGGCTTTTTTGTCTCCGTTTATTAAGTAAAATATGAGGTATCCGACGTATATAGCAAACACAATCAAGGAATTTGAAAGCCTCGCCGAAAGAGAGGTGGCAAATATTATTGCCGCAATAAAATACTTACGCCGATCAAGGCAGCATATACCACAAAAGCAGAAGAATATGCTGTATATGTAATCCATCGAAGATGATGCGGCAATAATATAATAGGGATTCAGTGCCACAACGAGGGTAATCAATAAAGAAACTTTTTCATCGAAGTATCTCTTGATAAACGTATAAAAGATGTAAATGGAAATCGCTCCTAAAAGAGCGGAGAACATATTGCTTAAATAATGACTGCCGAGCATAGATGTAAATCCAATAATTATCTCGGAGACAAAATACCCGGGAGGTCTGGACGGGAAGTATCCATGTGAGGAAAGAACTTTTTGCCCCTGACGAATCATCGCGTATGTATCAACGTCGTTTCCATAGCCGAATAATCCGATTATGCAGTATAAAACGAAAAATCCGATACAAATCAAACCGGGTACAGATATGTGTTTCTTTATGCTTTTCCTTTTGTTCATTACTTATATACCTTTTGTAATTAAAATTGCGGCATAAAAAATTGGCATTCAGTGGAATCTAAATCAGGTTTGGTACAAAAATAGATCGTCGGAACATACAACATTCTCAAATACGCTGGAAATCCTATCTGCGATTGATTGATAATGATATTGAGTTAAATTTTTATCGACAGCATCGCGCATATTATTCAAAACTGTTTTACTATCGAGAATCCTTATAATTGTTTCGGCTATTAAAGTCGGACTTTGTGGGTTGAAGTAAGCTGCTGTTGTTCCGGCTACATCGTGGGCGTACGGCAAATCCGAAGCGGCGATGGGGCACCCGGCGGCCATGGCTTCAACAAAGGCGAGACCAAACGACTCAGAGAGCGAAGGAAAAACCATGAGGTCTGATTGTGACAGTGCATACGTTACTTCTTCGGGATTAAGCCTGCCGAGCCAGACGATATGCCGAACAACATCGTGTTTTTTGGCGATTTTTTCTATTTCTTCAACAAAACGTCTATAGCGTCTATCCGGCGGATTATCATGCTCAAGAGTCAGTAGAAGCTGCATATCTGGAAAACGCTCTGCTATTTCTGGAATTGCTTTGATTAATGTTGTGTGGTTCTTGTGCTCGCTCGGATGAGAAACATAAATCAAACGCGGCCGTTTAAGTGATTCGATCATTTGCTTTTTATGTGAATTTACCATGAAGTCAGGTGCCGGTGTTCGGTATCCACTTGGAATCACATGGATTTTATTGGTGAGTGATGGTTCAAGTTCTACTAACTGTCGACGCATTGACTGAGTCTGGACGATAACAGCTTGGCTGGAACAAGCGCCACGAAGTATATGCTTTCGTAAGGCACGCATTCTGAAAGATCTTTTAATAGTCCCGAAAGAAGGCTTATTATAAAACAAAGCATTTCTCTGTTGAACATAAGCAACTTGTGGGAAGACAGGTTTTGCCGGAGCAATATTTGCAAATGAAAAAAGCATATCCGGCGAAAGCCGATATAACTGATTAAACAATCCTTCGTTTATCCAGTTCAAACGCTTAATACCGTTGGTATTGTAAATCGTTTGAATCGTTACATTCTCTGTTGTCGGCTTTAAATCAAATTCTCTCCGGTTCGGCTCTGCGAGAAAGACATGCCATTTCCAATCAAATCGTACCTTTGGAAACCAATGCATAAGTTCACTTAAGACCGCCGCACCGCCGTGCCCTCTTATCCCAACCGCGTCTATTGCTATATACATAAGCTCCCAGCTATGATCATGGTATTATAAACCAGGGCGCCTCGGGTTTTTTTATGTCATGACTCAAAAAAGAGTAGGTCAGCACATTATGTAAATATGAACCTACTGATGATGCACATATTCGAGGTGAAAATTCAGTTGCCAGTTTCCGCCATAATAATGCGAGTTCCGGATTATTAATAACACTCTGCATAGCCTCTGACAAAGCCATCGGATTATCGGCGGGAACAACAATTCCTGCTCCGCTGGCCTCGACCAAATCACTCGCGCCTGTTCGATTTGAAACGATGACTCCAAGGCCTGCTTCAATCGCTTCGTTGACGACCATGCCCCACCCGTCGTGCCGACTTGGGACAATGCATACATCATATTCCTTTAAGCGGGATACAACTTCCCCGCTATTCCATTTGCCTATATATCGAATCGGCAGCTTGTTGGAATCTATGAATGCGTTTATATAATTACCAAGCTCATATCCATCTCCCACAAGATCGAGGCACCATCCCTTAGAAGGCAGCATGTGTGTTGCTTTTAATAGCAAATCACATCCTTTCCTTCTAATAAACTGTCCGGCATAAATAAATTTCACATTATTCCGGCAAACTTCTGTTTTTTTTGTGTTTTGTTTTCCTGCCGTACTGTCATACTGATATATGTACGGGAATAAAATATCATCGGGACAGCCGATACCTCGAAACCATTTCACTCCGAGAGTTCCCATTGATAAGATGGCTTTAAATCTATTTTTATACTTTTCAATAAAATTTTTGTACCAGAGCTTCTTAAAATGAGATTTCCATGAAAGCATATTCGGTCTTTCAGCAATAACTGCCAAATGCGATTTCGGATGCTGCCTGAGATTCGTCCATGCCAGCTCAACACTGCGACACCCCCGGAATCCGCTCAATACGTGAATTGCGTCTCGATGCTCCCTAATAAAATCGGATACGAACTTTTCAGGAGTATTTTTATCTTCCAAAAAATGCATATTGATATTACCCAGGTCGGGAGTCCGCCATCCTAATTTTTCCCGTTCAGGTAACATTTTAAAATCAAAAACGGCATGCACCTGTCTGTTCCATGTGCCGGCTAAATAACGCATTACACCGCTTTGGTGATGAGAAGGCATTATTTGCCAGAAGATAATATCCATTGCGATATTTTTCCAAAGATAAATTAATTACTCAAACTGACCGATTAGAGGAATTTTGAAGGTAATGATTATCAAACAAAAACAGCTTCTTTTGCCGATAAGTGTTGTGGAA
>JAFGBG010000101.1 GCA_016933295.1 Sedimentisphaerales bacterium
ATGCCGAAAGACATCGGTTATGAAAAAAATATTCAACACTATTTACAAAAGCTGCAAAGCCTGATAGAAAGTGGCCTGCCGCCTCGATTCGCATCGAGAGACGAGGAGGCAGGTAAAAGTTATAAAGAAAATACCGTGAAGAAGGACGTGTAAATGGAAAAAGCCAGGTTACGTCGCGAGTTGCAAAATAGTCTTTTTGCAATACCGCCGGAGCAAAGGCTTGAAAAAAGTCGTAAGGCGTGCCAAAATTTGATTTCGATGCCTCGATTTCAGGATGCCTCTACGATTATGATGTATTTATCTCTTCCCTATGAGGCAGATATATCGGAGGCGATTCTTCATGCCTGGCAGTTCAATAAAACAGTGGCTGTGCCGAAGATTTCCTGGGAGCAAAGGCACATGATTCCGGTTAAGATAAATTCGCTTGAGACGGGTATATCGACGGGTGCTTCCGGCCTGAAGAATCCGGTTGCAGGCGTACCCGTACCGTTTGAGGATATCGATCTTGTGGTAACACCTGCTTTGGGATTCGACAGGCACGGCAATCGCCTGGGAAGAGGCGGTTCTTATTACGACAGGTTTTTCGCAAATACGGCACTTAAGGCTTCCAGATGCGGATTTGCTTTTGCCGAACAGATTATCGACTCGATACCGGTCGCGGAGCACGATGAGCCGGTCGATTCTTTGGTAACGGATGAAGGAATAATGTATTTTAATCATAAAGGAGAATGATATGGCTCGTTATCCAGCCGGCTCGCGTGCCGGGCGCAGGGCTCGAAACCGGATGTACACTATTCTGGTTGTAATTATTATTGGTATTGTGTTTGCTTATTTCTATTATCCTTTCGGCAAAGATGAAGCTGAAACCGGTGATGGCGGCCTGCCGCTGAATGCCAATACGGATTCCAATGTTCCTGTAATTAGTAATACGAATGTAAATGAGCCCCCGGTGGCGCGGATCGAGCCGAGGCAAATATTGCAGAGGGAGCCTAATTTAACGCAAATACCGCCGGGGCCGGATGTAGAGCCGAATCCCGAAGCGGCGAAACTGATTAAGGAAGCTGAGACCCTGCTTAGTACAACTCCCGCGAAAATCATTGAGGCGCGAGATAAATTGAACATAGCGCTGCGAATGCCTATGAGCTTCGAGCAGCGAAAGTTCGTGAAAAGTAAACTATCCCAACTATCCGAACAATGGTTGTTCGGCAGGACGGTTTTTCCGGATGACACTCTCTGTGAGACTTATCGGGTGAAGCCGCTCGAGATGCTTTCAATTATCGGTGAACGCTATAATGTGCCGTATGAAGCTCTTATGATGGTTAACAGGATAAAGGATCCTCGTTCGCTTCAGGCCGGCCAGAATATAAAGGTTATCAACGGTCCTTTTCATGCTAAGGTGTATCGTTCGACCTTCACTATGGATATATATCTTCAGAATACCTTTGTCCGAAGTTTTGTAGTCGGATTGGGCCTGCCGGGGCAGGAGACGCCGACAGGGGTTTGGCGGGTAGCGGCGGACGGCAAACTGGAACAGCCTCCCTGGTATGATGAGGTTAATAACAGAACATATTTTCCCGAAGACCCGGATTATCCTTTAGGCTCGAGATGGATAGGGCTGGAAGGTATGGATGGAGACGCAAAAGGCAGGGAGGGCTTTGCCATTCACGGTACAAAGGAACCGAATCAGCTTGGTACTCAGGGTTCAAGGGGATGTATACGTCTTGAAAACGGCGATGCGATTTTAGTATATAACTTACTGTTCCCTGTAAAATCGCTTGTGTATGTTACGGATTGATATTCCTTTTTTTGCCGGATATCAACGTTGTGTAGTTTTCCTGATTCAGTTCTATCCTGAGCCGTCAAAGCGTTCCGGTATCCGGATTTTTCGGTTGTGGAATTGATTTTCATTGTTAAATCCATTCGTTGAAGATACTCTGACTATCGATTGACAACTATTGTCTCGGATATTTCCACGGCCGAGTGTAATATCCAAAAACAGAATATCTTCCAACATCCGGAGATGGAAAAGGAGTTTAAGCCTGGAGTCAAATCGCTTGTGCAGGATACCTTTTAAAAAATGGTTCTGGATTGCATTTTGTTTTGCTTTATCTTTCAGCTCGTACTTATATGCGAAATGGGAGCCGGCCAAAGGTCCGCTTATTACTCGATGGGCTAAGGATGTTTCGCCGTCTAATGTCCATCCTGAATATCCTCGGCCGCAGATGGTTCGACAGAATTGGCTTAACCTCAACGGTTTATGGGAATATGCAATCCGCCCCGAAGACCGGCTGCAACCGGAAAAATTCGACGGACAGATACTTGTGCCGTTCCCTGTCGAGTCGGCCTTATCCGGCGTTATGAAACCGGTAGGGCGCAGCAATCGCCTGTGGTATCGGCGGACATTCGAAATCCCTGAAAAATGGGAAGGAAAAAGGATGTTGTTGCACTTCGGCGCGGTGGACTGGGAAACGACGGTTTGGATTAACGGCAAAGAAGTAGGGACTCATCGCGGCGGGTATGATTCGTTTAGTTTTGATATCACCGAGGCTCTGAATCCTGCCGGACGGCAGGAGCTTGTTGTAGGCGTATGGGATCCGACTAATGCCGGTTATCAGCCGCGGGGCAAGCAGGTGGAAAAGCCCGGCGGCATCTGGTACACCGCTGTCACGGGCATCTGGCAGACCGTCTGGCTCGAACCGGTGCCAAGAACATATATTCGATCAGTAAGGATTACTCCGGACCTTGATGCTCGCAAATTTTCAATCGGCGTAACATTTCCATACCCCTCCAGCGGGCCTCGCGCATCCGAGCTTGACATTACCGTTACTCTCAAGGATGTTGACACTGTTGTGGCGAGATCGAAATCTGAAATCGGTGCTGATGAAACGAGGTGGGTTGGAGTCGTAATCAAGAATCCCTGCCTCTGGTCTCCGGAGGATCCGTTCCTGTATGGTATGGAGATCCAGGTCTCCAAAGATGGTGAACTTATTGATACGGTCAGAAGCTATGCCGCTATGCGGAAAATCGAGGTGAAGAAGGATGAATCGGGCATTAATCGCCTGTTTTTGAATAATAAGCCGCTTTTTCAGTATGGGCCGCTGGATCAGGGCTGGTGGCCGGACGGCCTTTATACGGCCCCGACCGATGAGGCTTTAAGATATGATATTGAAGTGACAAAAAAACTCGGCATGAACATGGCCCGCAAGCACGTCAAGATTGAGCCCGACCGCTGGTACTACTGGTGTGACAGATTGGGTCTGTTGGTATGGCAGGATATGCCAAACGGCGACAGGCATATCGGCGGTAACGACGCCGACCTAAAACGCGGCGAAGAATCGGCCCGGCAATTCGAGCTGGAGCTTGAACGCGTTATCGAGACATTATACAATCATCCCTGTATCGTGATGTGGGTTCCGTTTAACGAAGGCTGGGGGCAGTACGATACGCAGCGAATAGTTGATTTGGTTAAGAAGTACGATCCGACTCGGTTGGTTAATAATGCCAGCGGCTGGAGCGACCGCGGTATCGGTGACGTTCATGATATTCACAGTTATCCCGGCCCTGCGGCTCCGCCGGTTGAAGAAAATCGTGCCGCTGTGCTCGGGGAATTTGGCGGCCTCGGTTTGCCGCTCAAAGGTCATACCTGGCAGGATGAAAAAAACTGGGGATATCGCAGCTATACAAACTCTCAAGAGCTGTGCGATGCTTACCTGGCACTCGTTGATAATTTGCGTTCGCTGATTGCCGATGGATTGTCTGCCGCAGTTTATACACAGACTACGGATGTTGAAATCGAGGTTAACGGGCTAATGACCTATGACCGGGCGATTATAAAGATGGACGCCGAAAAAATTGCCGCTGCGAGCAGGCGTTTGTATCTGCCGCCGCCGATTATTAAAACAATTGTCCCGGCGTCGCAGGAACAGAGGCGGATTTGGAGATATACGACAAACAAGCCGTTAAATGGCTGGCAGAACACCGATTTCAACGATTCTTCATGGCTTGAAGGTCCGGGTGGTTTCGGGACCGAAGGGACTCCGGGGGCGGTAGTACGTACTAAGTGGCGGACCTCGGACATCTGGCTTCGCCGGACGTTTGAGTTGGAGGATGTGGAATTTGACCGACTCCAGCTATACATTCACCATGATGAAGATGCTGAGGTTTATATCAATGGCCGGCTGATTGCGAAGCTGGAAGGCTATACGACAAGTTATCTTCGTATTACTATGGATGAAGCGGCAAAGGAAGCATTGAAAGTCGGTAAAAATTCCTTGGCCGTTCACTGCCGTCAAACTACCGGCGGCCAGTACATTGACGCCGGTCTCGCAGATGTTATAGAGCAGTAATACAGGAAAAAAGGATGGAGGCCTCATTTGATTCAAATTGTGAATATTAATGGCTAAAATCAGAAACTTGACAATTTCCCGTGAGTCATTATGATAGGGCTGAATTTGCTGATTATTGTGTGTTTCTGGTGAATAATACTGAAAAAGCTCAAATAAAAAGGATCTGAAAATGGCGCTATTGTTGGGATACGATGTAGGAAGCTCGTCGATTAAGGCGACGTTGATGGATTCCGATACCGGCAAGATTTTGGCATCGGCTACTTCGCCCGATAAGGAGCTGGAGATTATCGCAAAGGAATTGGGCTGGGCCGAGCAGCATCCATCGACCTGGTGGGAGCATGTCAAAGCGGCGACTGCCAGGATTAAGACGAAGGCAAAATTCGATGCCGCCGATGTAAAGGCGATCGGCATTTCCTACCAGATGCACGGGCTTGTTGCAGTTGACAAGAAAATGGAAGTCTTGAGGCCTTCGATTATCTGGTGCGACAGCAGGGCGGTTGGCATCGGCGAAAAAGCCGCCAAAGATATCGGAAAAGAAAAATGCCTTAAACGCCTTTTCAATCTGCCCGGCAATTTTACCGCCTCGAAACTCAGGTGGGTCAGGGAAAACGAGTCGGATATTTATTCCAAAATTCATAAAATCATGCTGCCGGGCGATTATATCGCGATGATGATGACCGGCGAAATTAAGACAACTCCATCGGGACTGTCCGAAGGGATAATGTGGGATTTTGAGAGCGACAGTCCGGCAGATTTTGTGCTCGATAACTATGGCATCTCGAATAAGCTGATTGCCGATATTGTTCCGACTTTTTCCGTACAGGGCGAGCTGACTAAAGCGGCGGCTGACGAGCTTGGACTTTCCGCCGGGACGGTAGTAAGTTATCGAGCGGGCGACCAGCCGAATAACGCTTTGTCTCTGAGCGTTTTGGCTCCGGGAGAAATAGCCGTTACCGCCGGGACTTCCGGCGTGGTCTATGGCGTCAGTGATAAGAAGAAATACGACCGGCTTTCGCGCGTGAATGTGTTTGTGCACGTCAATCATGCGGTGAAAGAACCGAGGTACGGCGTGCTTTTATGCCTTAACGGCACGGGAATTCTCAATAGCTGGCTCAAGCACAATTTTATGGCGCAGGGATTGGACTATCCGCAAATGAATGAGCTGGCCGCCGAAGTGCCTGTCGGTTCCGCCGGTCTGGTAATTTTGCCGTACGGTAACGGGGCCGAGAGGACTCTGGAAAACAGAAACATCGGAGCCTCGGTTCACGGATGGAATTTCAATGTACATAAAAAGGCGCATTTCCTGCGAGCGGCACAGGAAGGAATCGTCTTTGCATTGAATTACGGTCTTGGAATCATGGAGGATATGGGAATCGAGCTGAGGAAAGTAAAAGCCGGCAACGCCAATATGTTCCTGAGTCCTCTTTTTGCCGAGGCCTTCGCTACGGTTACCGGGGCGAGTGTTCATCTATATAATACCGACGGCTCACAGGGCGCCGCCAGGGGGGCGGGGATAGGAGCAGGAATTTACCCCGGTCCCGACGATGCCTTCGTCGGCCTGGAGCCGGTCAGGATAATCGAACCAAATGGGAAATTAGCATCGGCTTATAATGAAGCCTTTGAAAAATGGGAAAATGTTTTGAAACAACAATTATAAGTGTTAGACGTATCTTATGAAGCAATTCACAGGGTACGAGAAAGGAGTAAATATAATGGCGGAAAAATCTTTACACAGTATTTGCAGATGGACATTTAATCCGGGCAAAGGCGGTTTTGTACCCGGTGATATGCGGCCGGAGTGGGGCGGCAAATTCGGGACTCCGGAGATGATCGAGCTTGTGGCAAAAAAGATAAAACCGAGACTCCCGAAAAACGTTGAGCTTGGTATCGAAATGCACTACGACGCTGAAGTCGATGACAATAACGCCGCTGCGGTCGCCGATGCGCTGATTGGCAATAAATTGTATCTGGCAATGATTACGCCGGGCGCGCACACCCACTTTGCCTACGGCGGAATAGCTTCTCTCGATCCTAACGAGCGAAAGGCCGCCGAGGAGCTTGGAACGAAAACAGTCGATATCGCATACGGCACTTTGAAGAAAGCATGGCATCCGGATATCGACAAAGCTCCGGCGTTTGTAATCTGGAACGGCTCGTTCGGCTACGATATCGCCACAATCGGCATAAAACAGATGTATCAGAATCTCAAGGAAAGTGTTGCCGGATTGTGTAAATATGAGCAGAAAAAAGGCGGCAAACTTCACATCGGATTCGAGCCGAAACCCAACGAAGGACATCCGGCAATGCTGATTCCCACAGTGGCAAGCGCGCTATTGTTCTGGATGAGGATTGAGGATGAATTCGGTGTTCCGAGAAAGAACAAGGGCGTAAACAAGGAATTCGGCCATTCGGAGATGATAGGCCTTGACCATGTTTATGACACCGTCGAGGAGCTGGACAACAATATGATGGTGCATATGCACCTTAACAGCCAGGGCTATAACGACGGCATAATTTTGGGCGGACCGGGCAAGTACGACATCGACCACGGAGCGAGAATCAACGGCATGAACGTTGCTATCGCCGGATTAATTCAGCAGGCAGGCTATGCCCGCTGGAAGGGCCACGATATGCAGACGCGGGCTTACGATAATGCCGAGCAGGGAATAGACCGTGTGGTACGGAGCGTGCTGAGCTGGGAGGCATGTGAAAAAGCGGCGAAAAAATTGAACACAAAATCGCTGATGAGTGCTCTTGCGAAACGCCAGACCGCCAAAGCCGAAGACATGATGCGAGCCGCGGTTGTCGCCGCACAAAACTATTTCGACGAAATGTACAAGTAAAACAGAAGTTTCTCAATAACATATAAATTCGACCTTAAAGCCGCTGTGATTTAGCAAAAGATTCACCGCGGCTTTTTTTATATTATCAGCATGGCGTCGCCGTAGGAATAGAAACGGTACTGTTGCTCGACGGCGTGTTTATAAGCGGCGAGGATTTTTTCCAGGCCGGCAAAAGCGGCTACTAATGCCAGAAGCGAAGATTTCGGCAGGTGAAAATTCGTTATCATGGCATCGGTAATCTTGAATTTATATCCCGGTGTTATAAAAAGCTCGGTTGTGCCGCTTGTCGGTTCGAGAAATGAATTTTCGGCGATAGTCTCTATGACTCTCGTGGAAGTTGTGCCTACGGCGATAATTCTCCGGCCTTGTTTTTTTGCCGCATTTATTATCCCTGCGTTTTCTGCGTCGATACCGAATCTTTCCTCGTGGATTTGATGGTGCTCGATGTTCTCGGCGGTGATCGGCTTGAATGTCCCCGCCCCGACATGAAGCGTTACGTTTGCAAAGGTTATGCCGTTTGTTTTAAGCTGCTGGATTAGTTCTTCTGTAAAATGCAGACCGGCGGTCGGTGCCGCGACGGCGCCTGCTTTTTGGGCGTAAACCGTCTGGTATCGCTCTTTATCGAGCCGGGCGATATCGGGATTGTCGTCTCGTTTGATATACGGAGGTAGGGGAGGGAAACCGATTTCTTCCAGTATGGTTAGTGAGTCGGCGTCGGATTTTATTTTCAAACTACATCTGCCCCGGTTGTTTTTTTCGAGCAGCTCGGCTTCACAATAGTTCTGTTTTTGTCCGTCTGTCAGGTAAAATTTCTCGCCGGTCTTTACTTTTCGCAGCCCCTTAAGATATACCGTCCATGTATTGGTGCCACTTGCGGACAAAAACAGGCCTTCAAGTCCGGCCCCGGTGGCCCGTCGGGCGAAAAAACGGGCCGGTAGAACCTTGGTATTATTGAGTACGAGGCAATCTCCCAGTCTGAGAAACTCGCCGATACCGCTGAATTTCCTGTCTGAAATGTCGCCGCTTGTGCGGTTAAGAACCAGCAGCCGGGAATCGCTGCGAACGGATACCGGCTCCTGAGCAATCAGCTCTTCGGGCAGGTCATAATATAGCTTATCAGTTTTCATAATCCAAAGTTATCAGACCGTTATTAAAGCGGCAAAAAAAATTTTACCCTCATTAACGAGCTTATTCCAGTGTTTGATTGCCGCCTTGAAAAATTAACAAAACCGACCCTGAAAAAAAAGCGATATTGAAGATGTTGATCCAACTTTCTTAAGGCTTTTTTCAAAGGTATAAAAAAACATGACGACAACATATTTTGACAGAGAGGCAACTTCGATAGCCTCGTTGGGTCGGAACGAGCTTAAAAGACGAATCAGGAATTTTCATGGCCGGTTTAAGTTGGATTTTACGGAGGATTATCTTAACAAGCTCAGTGTTGACCGACTCAGGCATATCCTTTTGGCTGCATTGATAAATGCAAAACCGCATAATTAATCTGTTTTATCCGGATTAGATTTATCGATAGCGGAGAAAAGCCGGTGCGTCTATTTCGACGAATTCATAAATATTAATACACGCTCGATGTATGTCTGCTTGCAGGCGGTTATTCTTAGTCTTTGAAACCTCGCATCCACTCGGGCCAGTCTTCCGGCATAACACCTCCTGCTCTGGTCCATGGGCCTGCCAGGTTATATGTTTTATGCCATTTTAGAGTCCATAATTCTTTGAGGCCGACTTTTCTAACCGACCAATCCAGAAAAGCCATTTGGATATATCCGTCGTGCCGGTTAATGCAGATGCGTCTCATATGCTGTTCGCTTTGCCATGCCATATCCTCAGTTTCCGGGGGTGTATCTATATCCTTTGGAAAGACATTGAACCGAAGGGCGTCCATCATCAGTGGAACATATCCGGCCATTGATACGTTTGGGGATCTCCAGTTATTTGTAGTCTGGAAGCCTTCATAAACTGAATTATATGATGACGGCGGATCTTCCACCCAGCCGTTTATGCCGTAACTGCCCCAGTCGCCTTCAGGATCATATCCTTGATCGCCTGTGGATCCTGAGAATATTCCCCACGCAGAAAATGTATTCCACTGACCCGTAGGATCACCATTAATATCATATAAGGGTTTCTTTGCAGTCGGGCAGCACATGATTGATTTATCGTTTTTATAATATGGTCTAAGTGCATTAAACCAGTGATACCTGTGATCCGGACCGACGCCTGCCTGGAATTTACCGTTATGGTCCTGGGTGTACATTGTAAAGAAATATGTCCATTGGTGGAGGTTTGTGCCGCATACGACGGTTTTTGCATGCTTTTTCACAAGACTCAAAGACGGCATCAGGATTGACATCAGCAGGGCGATAATTGCAATAACGACGAGAAGCTCGATTAGAGTAAAACCTTTTCTCTTATACATATCATACTCCCTTCCTTCAAATTGAGTACGCAAGCAATATTTAAAAAAACTTCAAATGGATTGAAATAATCCATATATATAGAATATAATCATTCAGATTAAATACTATCAGAAATTCACGCGATTTTCAACAGTAAATTCCCATTTTTATACGTAATTTTGGGATTAAACGGCTGGGTGGCATAAAAAAAGACCGGAGTGTCGATGATACTCCGGCCTTTGTGAGACAGTTTTTTTAGAAAATGTACTGCAAACTTATTTTATGCTTCCTGCCTCACCAAAACCAAGATATATGAGAAGAAAAGAGCTTAAACTCACATTTCATTATAAACGATCTGCCGCTATTTGCAAGTGTTTTTCTATGAGTTTTTATTAGAAAATGTGGGATTTTGTATATTATAAATACATGATTTAGAACTTAGAAAGCTTAATAATCACCAAACACCGGCAAATCTCAGAAAGCCGATTCAATGAAAAATCATGCTTTTCAGTATTAAAAAGGGCTTTATAAGGCGAAAATATAAGAAAAATGAAAATTATCCTTAAAAAAATGTTGACTATTAAGGCTCTGTAATATAGAGTACTCTGCATGGCAGAACTAATGTTTTTTAATATTCCGCCGCAATTCTACGGGTTTTAACCCGTAGATGAAGTTATCCGACAGAGTCGGACGGGCCGTAGCCCGAAGCGGCA
>JAFGBG010000102.1 GCA_016933295.1 Sedimentisphaerales bacterium
AATCGGCTGGCCGCTTCCGCTTTGAACATATGCCGACTGGGTTCGTGCATATTGTGAGCCATATCGGTTCATTCCTATTTGATGAGGCACGTAACCGCTGCGAATAATTTTGCCGCGTACTATTTTATTTTCACCCTCGGTAGAATTAACCAGAAAATCGATCTCCTGCCCTTCATACAGTGAAAGCAACAGGCCTTGCGATATCGGGTCGGAGCGATAATTCTGTTCGAGAATCTGTATGGCCCGTTTTCCAGCCGGATCGCGAAGAATGACCGAATCCGGCTCGAGGTGAGCGGTAATGTCCGTGACGCTTACCTGATTTTCGCCCTTATCCAGGTCCAGATTTAGCCGGTCGCGAACTACGGCAAAATCCTGATTATAAATAGTCAAAGACGGCTCTGCCGACAATGCAATACCGGCAAAAAACAGTATGGTTATGACAATCTTAGTGTAATTTTTAGAGTTCATTGTTTTTTCCTTTCCTATGATTTTTTCCCTCTTTTTTTCTAAAACAACAGAAAAATCATTATAACGATTCGTAACCAGTAATAAGGACGCTTACAATGTCTTATCGGTTGACAAAATGTTTTAACTTTATCACGGAGCCATTACTTCTGTTTTGTACGTCTGCTTATGGCACCACTTTCACGGTTGAACGATCCGCTGCTTAACAATCAAATTTTGCCGAGTATTTACAGACAATACAAGTAAAAAGAATGTAAAAAATTGCATACGTTTAGCCTATCTACAATAAGAGAGAGATGTAATTAACCGACAAAACGAAACGGAAATCCATTATTAGAACGCCTTTTAATCGCCCTATTTGTAGATGGTTCGTGATGTTATTTACCTATAAGGGAAACCCAACAGCCTCCAATCTGTAATTCTATTGATTTGGCAATAGAATTACAGAAGAAAACGCCTCCAAAAGCAACGATAAAGAGAAAAATACGGGAAAACGTTGCTATTCGTATCCCGCCATGTTCCTTCCTTGCATTGGTTGGATTTCACCATATATAACGGACTTTATAGGTAACTATCTTTTCCTCGCCCGGTTTAAGTCGAACACGAAATTCTATGGTTTGGCTGTCGGTCTTAATATAATCTTCCGATTGCTTTACAATCTCCCACCTTATCCATCGATATAAGTGCTCGACCACCCTGATATCAACGCTGTCTTTTTCCTTGTGATTACGCACCTTGATTTCAAACGATTCATCCAGCCAGTTACGACTTGTATCAATCTGATAATCCGTCCTTTTTCTCTCGCCCACCAGGTCGAAGGCATTGCCCGTATAGACGCGGACGGTTTCATCTTTCGGTGTGTGGTCGATAATATTTTCGCCGGTAAATTCCAGTTGGCCGTCGTCGTCCAGTTTATAAAATCTCATACGCCCTTTCGGCAGCGGAATACCAAGATTATTTTCTTCGGAATTCTTAAGCTGCCTCATAACCCATACTTTGGAATTGGATGTAATTCCGTAATCACGTTGCTGCCGGATACTATCAATAGAGTATGTTATTTTCCTTCTATTAGTATTGTATCCGTCATAAACATAGATACGTTCGGCACTAACGTTATTCGCTCGAAGAAATTCAACCTGTTTGGTTTCACTATCGTGAAGCGTGGTCTGGCGGTTCAATGTGTACAAGTGATACTCATCGAAAGATTTCTCCGAGACAGATTCCTGCTCAGCCCTCGATAAAGCGCCTCCTCCATAACCCCCCATCCCTCCCGATATTCTCCGGATTTTATTTACATCTCCAGCCATCAGTTTGACTTTCGCGTTCTCGAAAGTTTTGCCGGATTGATTATCGAATGTTATCCAGCCTATTATATCGATTTCGTCATCGGAATTTTTTGAGAGCATATTATAGTCCGCTTTCCAACTCAACCCCCCTGTCACATAACTTAATTCAGCACCAAAGCTCCCCCTACTGTCCGTTTTGAGAATCCAGTGGAGTGTGGGCTTAAGAATCGTATCATCCGAAAGGGATGGGAATAATGGCAGTCCGGGTAAGTTAAAACGCAATTTCCCATCGACCTCAATAATCGGTTGTGCAATGTTCGTCGGACTTTGCACAAAATCTTCGTCAAGATACAGAAAATCTCTCGGGTATAATTTATCTTTTTGCTGATTATAACCACTTCTAATAACTTTGCCGGGTATAATTTGCCCTTCGGAAAGAAACTCAATTTCTTGCCCTTCGAAAATAGAAAGCAGAAGTTCCTGAGAAACTGGATCAGAGCGGTAATTCTGCTCGAGGATTTGAATAGTATGTTCACCCGTTGGATCACGAAGGATAACCGAATCCGGTTCAAGGTGAGAAGTTATATCTATAACGCTCACCTGATTTTCACCCTCATCCAAGTCGAGACTAATCTTATCGCGAACTATAGCAAAATCCTGGTTATAAATAGTTAGAGATGGCTCTGAATATACCTTACAACCAGTGGCAAATAATATAATAACCGTTAGAAAGTTTTGTTTAAAATTCATTGCATTTTCCTTTCCCCTGAATCTTTACATTTTTATTCACAATACAGACTGACTATACAATAATTACAACCTAATCATAAATAGGCTCATTGTCACGTGTGGGTTAACAAAAAATCTTCAAAAATTGACTTTCCTGCGGTTAAATAATGAAATTCTGCCGATTATTTCGTAAAAGACAAGTAAAATATCCTCGAATTAGGAGGCATAGCATATCAATCCCGTGGCGTTAAGCATACATAATACTTGACGATATCCAGTAGTTCCTTTAACCTGTATTATATAGGATATTGATCACATTCGGTGTGGATTAGGATGAAAAACCGCTTACATACAGGAAATTAAATTATGATTGAAAACACCAAATCGCTGAATATGCCGGTTCCCGTCTGTCTTGTTTTTGTTGTTATGATTTCGGCACAGTGTTTCGCCGTTTCGAGCAAGACTATTTATCTTTCCGGCCACGATAAGGACGACGCTGTTGCGTGGGATTTTTATTGTACCGGCGGACAAAACAGCGGTAAATGGACAACGATTCCGGTACCATCAAATTGGGAACTTCAGGGATTCGGAAGCTATAATTACGGCAACGAACGACAGAAAAGCAACGAACAGGGCAAATATCGCAAAAAATTTAATATTCCTGAGTCATGGCAAGGAAAACGCATTTTTATCGTCTTCGAAGGCGTGATGACCGATACAGAAGTTACAATCAACGGCAAATCCGCCGGGCCTGTTCATCAGGGCGGTTTCTATCGCTTCAAATACGAGATTACG
>JAFGBG010000103.1 GCA_016933295.1 Sedimentisphaerales bacterium
GTGTAGTTATATAACTGTTTGATATTAAGTTGGTTATGTTAATAATGAGTTGGAGTAATTCTCTTTGCCCTTGTGCCTTTGAACCTTAAAAATCGATATATTGTAGCATTTATGAAGGGTTATGAGTCGGTTTCCGGCTCTTTCGGCGGCTCGCTTTCGGTTGACTCGGTTGAGGCAGGTTCGATTTCCGTCGCATAGGCGGGGATGTAAATATCCTCGAAAGCGGTATTGTCAACTTTGTGCCGCAATAGCGAATAGACGATCGTATTTGCGGAGAAGTAGAAATTGATGACAAAAGAAACAACCAGACCGATGACGGCCAGCAGGAATATGTATATCAAAAATGCCGCAACTTTTTCCGTCCAGTTTGTGGTATCCAGATTGGAGGGGGTAACCATTAATCTCATGAAATCCGGCTCGGGCCAAATCGCCTCGAGTTTATTCATTTCCTGGCCGCCGTTTTGGGTCCAAATACTTAGCCGCAGGAACAAGTGCGAAATCAGCAGCGACAAGAATGCGAAGAATCTGACGAATATGTAACAGATCGAGCCGTAAACGAACGCTATCGAAGTGTAAAGAAGCATTCTCCATGGTCTTGCATAGACGTAGCTGAAGGAGCGGCTAATCGCATCGAAACAATCGGAGCCGTCGTAGGCTATGGCCGGGAACATCAGGTTAAAACCAGCGACTGTTCCTATCACGACGACTGTTATGAGAAAACCGGCAAACAACGCCAGAGGCATTCCGAGGGCCACGATTAATTCGCCGACTCGTGGAATATTGCCTATCAGGCCCAGAAGGACGATAAAAATACCGATGAATATAATCATCGTGATCGGAGCCAGCGGCGCCGTGATAAAACTGGTGAATCTTTTTAAGCTGTAACGCATCGCTTCGGTCAGGCCGGGTTTTTCGCCGCTTGCGACCTGCAATGCCGAGATTCGGCAAATCGCGCCGCCGGCGATTGATGTCACGACCAGGGTTATTGCAATGAAAATAATACAGTAGATAGTATGATATCTCAGGGCCCATCTCATCGCCGTAAAGCAATCGGCTGTATTTTCGGCAACACTTGTGAAGTTCAGGTCGAAAAGCTCTTTAATAATGATATGAAATTTCTCTGAGCCGAAGTGCCAGAGAGTGAAAAATACGCCGTCACCGGATTCTTCCTTGTAGTTTTCGATGAAAGATTCGACTTGTGCCGGATTAATCATGTAAGACTGCAATTCCGTCACGCTGTTGCTGCGGTCGACGGTTACGGTTCGGGTAAAATCCATCAACCAGCCGGAAAGGCTAATAAGAACAAGGGCGGAAAATATAATGATAAACTTGGTCGGTTGAACGGCCATGCGGAAGGCCAGAAAGATTTTCGGGAAGAGCAGCTCGTCAGTAAATTTAGAAGATTCTCTGCCACTGACCATCTTGTTTCCTTTCCATAAGGTTACAAACGTCATTGGTTAAATATTGTAAGTGTAAGAAGTATATAGTGTATTATCGGTCGATTTCAACTATTTTTAGAAAGATTTTATGCGGGAATATGACTATTTATTGGCTGTTTGCTTCGGAAGTGGATTTTATCGTTGTGATTTCGATCTCTTCTGACGTTATGTTGGAGATAACTTTGTAATCGCAGTCAAGCCATAGCCCTAAGTCAATGAGTTTGCACCGTTCCGAACAGAACGGGAAAAAATTTGCCGTATCAGGTTGCCTTTGCTCTGAGAATTGAAAGGTTTTATTACAAATGGGGCATCTGTGTTTCATGCTCAATTTATTCTTCTTGCTCTACTACGAGACCTTGTTCCAGCTTCCGTGCATATTCTACACAGTATCTTGCCCAGGGCTGTGCTTCGAGTCTGGCTTTCGGTATCGGCTGGCCGGTCCCTATACAAATACCGTAAGTTCCATTATTAATGCGTTCCAGCGCGTAGTCTATTTCTCGCAGGAGCTTTCTTTCGCCGTCCATGAGCCCTAAGGCGAATTCCTGCTCGTAGTTATCAGTTCCGAGGTCCGCCATGTGTATCGGCATGCTTGATAAATCTCCGGTAGCGTCCAGACGGGATTTTTTAAGAGCTTCACCTTCGATTTCCGTGACGTTTCTTAAAATTTCCATACGTTTTTCAAGCAACATTTGTCTGAAATGCTTGATATTTGAAGCTGTAAGGCTGCTTTTTTTCTTTCGACGAGTAGAGCTTACTTTTTCACGGGAGGTCTTTTTGCGTTTTTGTGCCACTTGTTCAACAACCTTTCTAATTGCTTATAAACTTGCCTAAATTGCTGGAAAAACAAGACATAATAGCATGTATATACGTCTTTTGTACAGCCATAGTTTCAATAAAGGCCTTTATTAAAGTGCGAAAAGTATAGAACAGATGGTCAAATTATTCAAGATAAAATGTATATATAAAGTTAAGTAATTGATATATATGGAATTATGTTCAAATATTGCCCTGAGTTGTGCCGAATTTTTCACTGTCTTTTGCGGATTTGCCTATCGGGATGAAAAAGGATTCATCACGAATTTTACCGGAGAAAATTCGTACTCCAAAGACATCGGTAATTTTCTCTACGGTTAAAACTTCCCTCGCATCGCCGTAACAGTATCTGCCGTCAGAGGCAAGAAGTAGTATTGTGTCGCAGTATTGGGCCGCCAGATTGATGTCATGCGTAACGGCGATAATTGTTTTGCCTTGTTTTAGCTGGGTGGTTTTTAGCAGGTCATATATATTGACCTGGTGTTTAAGGTCGAGAAAGCTGGTCGGCTCGTCCAGAAGTAAGATTGGAGTTTGTTGCGCAAGTGCGCGTGCGATAAAAACCCGTTGCCGTTCACCTGCACTCAGGTTTGACAGTAATCGGGATGCAAATTGAGCCGTATCTGTAACTTCGAGAGCTTCGTTGACAATGTCTCTGTCGGTTTCGGTTTCGAATCCGAGCTGTCCGTAATGAGTAGTTCTTGAAATCATGACTGTTTCTATAACGGAAAAGCTGAATATCGGTATAAATTCCTGCCTAACAACGGCAATTTTGCCGGCAAGTTTTTTTGTGCTATATGATCCGATAGTTTTGCCGTCAATTTTTACAGAGCCTGTGTCGGGTTTAAGCCCGGCGGATAGAAGGTTGAGCAAAGTGCTTTTCCCGACACCATTAGGTCCGACTACGGCCAAAAAAGTTCCCGTTTTAATTTTAAAGCTGATATTTCGCAGGACTTCTGCCTGTGAATACCTGAAACTTAAATTATGAACTTCTATAATATTCATTTGTTAAACCAGCTGGTTTTATGAGAGGATTTGATCAACAGCAGCAAAAAGAACGGGCCTCCCACGATGGCGGTTATTATGCCGACAGGCAGTTGTGCCGGAGCTATAATAGTACGTGCAAGGGTATCGGCTACTACCAGAAATATCGCGCCGGTAATAGTGCTGAGCGGCAGTAACTGGCGGTGGTCCGGTCCGAATACGAGTCTGACACCGTGCGGCACGATTAGACCTACGAAACCGATAAGGCCGCTTAAACAGACCGCGATAGAAGTTGTAAGTGCGGCAATGGCGAAGGCGGCCAATTGTATTCTGGATGTATTTATTCCCATACTCCTGGCATCATCAAGACCAAAACTTATCGCGTTGAGCTGCGGGCTTATATAAAAAAGGGCAACAGTTCCCGCTATAATGAAACCCGCTCCCGTCCAAAGCACGAATATATCTTCTTCGGATATATTGCCCATCAGCCAGAATATCGTGGAATAAACTTTCGAGCTTTGAGTGACCGAAATTAAAAACATAATTACAGCGGAAAAAAAGGCGTTAACCACGACGCCAGCCAGCAGCAGGCCGGTGACATTTGCTTTGCCGGTCAGCCTGCCGATAAACCAGACCAACCAGATTGTTCCTATCGCCCCGATAAACGCAAAAACGGCAATCGGCGAACGTCCCCACAGGGTCCAGCTAAAGCCGCTGACGACCGCGATGATTGAACCGAGTCCTGCTCCGCTTGATATACCGAGAATGTAAGGATCCGCCAGTGGATTTCGCAACAAGACCTGAAAGACAACACCGGCACCCGCCAGGGCGGCACCGACAATACAAGCTAAAATAATTCTGGGTAATCTGACATGCACAAATATTTCATAGTCAGGATTTATGGAGTTGGGCGTCCCGGATGAAGCAAATACCGATTTTAAGGAGATGTGTTGAGTCCCTTGAAGCGAGCAGGCAAACATAACAATCATCAAAACGGCAAAAGCCAGCGCTATTTGGAAAAAAAGTTTTCTTTTCGTGAGCAGTTGCTTCATTAGTTTGGTTTCTCGAAAAGTTCAGGTCTCAGACATCTCGCGATAGTTTCTACTCCCTCATTAAGCCGAGGTCCAAGTTGAGAGATTGTATCATCATCTACAACATAAATTCTATTGTTTTCCACGGCGGGAATATTTTTATACCTGCTCCAATATTCGACGGCATTATTACGAAGCTGCTCGGAATTTTTCTGTCCCATCGTCGGTTCGATGATAACATCCGCGTTGCATAAAATAAGCTGTTCGGTGCCGATAGGGGGGTATTTTTGTATCGTCGGACCAATGGCGTTTTCTCCGCCGGCAAGAGAGATCATTTCATTAATAAATGTATCAGTTCCGGCGACTCGCAGCGGTTCTCTTTGAACTACATATAAGACACGAATTTTTTCTGTTTCTGTGGTTAGTAAACTAATACGCTTAATTTCATTTTGAATTTGCGTCGCCAAAATGTATGCCTTATCTTGTGTTTGAGTGGCGAGCCCGAGTTTGTTTATAGCGTCGAAGAGGTCACTGATTTGTTCATTATTAAAAACAGTCAGGCAGGTATAACCGATTCGTCTTAACCTGTCGGCAAGATTTTGCTGCTGCGGATATAGTGGAAATCCCAGTGTAACGACGAGATTGGGTTTGGTGGCTATTATTGTTTCGATATCCGGCTGCCAGAAATTGCCTATTTTCGTTTTTTTTGCCGCGGCAGGAGGATAAATACTGTCTGATGTGACGGCGGCAATTTTTTCCTCGAGTCCCAAAGCGAAAAGTATTTCCGTGATGTTCGGGGCAGTGGAGATTATTCGTGAAATTTCATCAGTTGTAATATTTGCCGGAGTGTTTTGTACCAACCTGATATCAAATAATGTAAAGCCGGCGATAATCCAGCAAAAAAAAGCCGTTAACAATATCCACCATTTTTTCATCAGGTTCTCTTAAATTGTTTTTCCAAATCTTTTATTGAAAATTCGATTGTTGTAGGCCTGCCATGCGGACAGCGACCGGCGCAATCCACGGTTTCCTTATCGGCGAGAAGCTGTTCTATTTCACTGGTTGTCAGTTTTTGGCCGGCCTTTATTGCCGCTTTACACGCAGCCATATTCAGCACCTCGTCGAGCAACCTGTCCGCATCGATATCCGTCTCTTTGTGTTCGAGCAGGTCAATAAGATCCTGAATGAAGTCGAGCGGATCAGCTTTTGCCAGCAGGATAGGAAAGGATTGTATTGCCATTGTCCGGGGAGCAAATGGGACAAGCTCGATTCCTAACTTCTCAATCAAAGCGGCGTTTTTTTCCAGCACATTTGCCTGAGCTTCGGTCAGCTCGAAGCTTTCCGGCATAAGCAGTCTCTGCGACTGGAGTTTCTTGTTTCGGAGGCGTTTGCTCAAATCTTCATAAATGATGCGTTCGTGAAGTGCGTGTTGATCGATAAGAACAAATCCGTCGTTCGTTTGTGCCACTATGAAGCTGTCATGAATTTGAAGGAATTTTCTGTCGAATTCTGCATCGGGTAATTCGATTTTCTTGTGTGTCCGGGGCATAGTCTCGCTTTTTGTCCCGGAAGGGCCCGGCCGAAATTGAAGACGCTCTTGTCTCTGGCCGGGTCTGTGTTTTTTGAAGAATTCAGCCATCGCATCGGCGATTATACGGTCATTCCCTTTTGCTATGGTATTTTTATACTCCCGAATTGTTGGTATTTTTGCCTGTGTCTGAAGATTTGTCTCCATGAGTTTTTCGCGGAGGGCTCCGAGTATTTGAGAGTGAACAAAATTGGAATTAAAAAACCGAACTTCGTTTTTCGTCGGATGTACATTTACGTCATAATCTTCGTGTGGCATTTGAATAAATAAAAAGACCACCGGAAATCTGCTTGGCTCAAGAAATCCTCGATAGGCTTCCTTGATGGCGTGCGAAATGAATTTATCCCTGATAAATCTGCCGTTGAGGAATATATATTGGAATTTGCCGCTCGTTCTTGAAATGTCGGGTCGGCCCAAAAAGGCGAAAATTTTCAGGCCTTTCTCATCACTTTCGGTTTCAATCAGGTTTTCGGAAATTCCAGCTGAAGGGCTTGGAAACAGTGTAGCTATTCTCCGGCGGAGACTATCATTTTCTGATAAATGGTAAATCTCTTTGCCGTTGTGAATAAGCCTTAAATCCAGATATTCGTTGGCCAGAGCGATGCGGATAAACTGCTCGCTGATATGACTCATTTCAGTATTGGCCGTTTTGAGAAATTTTCGCCGGGCCGGCAGTTTGTAGAAAATGTCTCTGATTTGAATAGTTGTGCCGTAATCGGCGCTGCATGGGCTGACGTCGGTTTTGCTGCCGCAGTCGATTTCGATACAGTTCGCTGTCGAGGAATCTCTCGAAAAGCTTACGGCTTTTACCTGGGCCACCGAAGAAATGCTTGCAAGCGCTTCGCCCCTGAAACCGAGCGTCGATATACCGAGCAGGTCTTTGTCGGATTTAATTTTACTTGTAGTATGAGACTCGAATGCTCGGTCGAGGTCTTCGGCGTCCATGCCGCAGCCGTTATCGGTAACGGATATGAGCTTTCTGCCGCCGTCTTCTATTGTTACTGTTATCTTCGTCGCTCCGGCGTCGATGCTGTTTTCAACAAGCTCCTTGACCACGCTGGCGGGCCGTTCGATTACCTCACCTGCGGCAATCATATTTATCATATTTCGGTCAAGTTGTCTTATCTGTCCCATAGCTGTGTTATTGTATCGTTTTCTATGTGAAATTCCAGAGGATTCGGAATACTCCACCAAAAGCGGCTTTTATAATGATAAAAAACACCCGGCTACTACACTAAATAGATATATTCGATGTTCTTATGGATTTATCTTTTGGGAATATACAGAAATGATATTGGCTAATGTCGTTATTATGCAACTGATTTGTTTGTGTTGAGATATTGCAGGAAAATTTTATTGAGAGGTGATTAAAACCGACCTCATTGTGAAATTACTCCACGAGCAAGCTTTGCCCATATCCGAAAGCGGCGAGCTTCAGATAATATATTATATTTCTCCAGTTTGTCAGCGGTTTTATCAAGTCCGGCGGATAGTTCCTCATTATATGAGCGGGTTTTAAGCCATAATTCTTCTATAACAGGTGCATTCGAAAGAATATCAGCATCTTCTTTTGTCTGGCATTTAATCCAGTTGCTTGGGGAATTTTCAACTTCCCAAATGCCTTCATCGGACAGACGCAGCGGGAGAGGTTCTGTTGATTTAGGCATCTTTTGCCCTTTCAAATCTTTATATAAATTTGACCTATTCAATATGACAATGATGGTCGCTAATAATGTTTTATAAGCAGCATTAATCAACTGTTTTCATGGAAGGTATATTAAAGCAGGCAGATTCACAAACTGCGTTAAAAACTGTCATTAGTGAGCCTTATCTCGACATTAACATATGTAAACAGTCATAATAAGAAGCTGTTTTTCAAATATGCCTTCTTTCATATTAGTTCCCCCATTAAGAATTTGTTAGTTATATCGGCTGAAAATAGATGTTAATCAAGTACGATTTTGGATCGATATCATCCGCTATCTGAAACAACGTCTTGAATTGGCATGAGATTTGGTAATATTACTATAATATCGATATTTGGAAATTATTTTTCAAATAATGATTTGCCTGTCATTTCCTTTGGTTGCGGCAGTTCCATCATCTCCAGCAGTGTCGGACCGATATCGGCCAATCTTCCGCCCTGGCGGAGTTTACTTTTTTTGTGGCGCTTGTCGAATATAACCAGGGGCACGTCGCCTATGGTATGGGCGGTGTGCGGCTCATCCGGGCTGCCGTCTATCATTTTCTCAAAATTGCCGTGGTCGGCGGTAATTATTGCCGCTCCGCCCAAAGCCTTGACTTTGTCTAAAATTCTGCCTACACATTCATCGACGGCTTCGGCCGCTTTAATCGCAGCGGCTAAAATGCCGGTGTGGCCGACCATATCCGGATTGGCGAAATTGATGACAATCACGTCATATTGATTTGAATCGAGCCTCTCCAGCACAACTTCGCAAACCTCGTACGCGCTCATCTCCGGCTTAAGGTCGTAGGTTCGAACACGTGGCGACGGAACAATTTGCCTGTCTTCGCCGGGAAATGGTTTCTCGGTGTAGTCGTTGAAAA
This sequence comes from Sedimentisphaerales bacterium, assembly GCA_016933295.1. Lineage (GTDB taxonomy): Bacteria > Planctomycetota > Phycisphaerae > Sedimentisphaerales > Anaerobacaceae > JAFGPS01. Next base: position 8,421 of record JAFGBG010000103.1, read on the forward strand.
AGAAGGTGACATGGGCATATTTTTCCGTTTCTGCGCAACGGAACTGTTTTAAGCCCAAAGAACCCCAGTAAGCTCCGAGTATATTTTTCATTTTCGGCGGTTTTGGAAACGCTACCGGTGTCGGTATGGTCGCGTCGTATTCGGTCATGCATACGAAGTATATGTCCGGGCGTGTGGTTCTGGGAAAATCCTTGAAATCCGGAGAAACAAACGCACGTGTGATTTCCCGAGGTCTGTCTCCCCGGAAATTGAAAAATACTACGCCGTCTCCGTCGTCGACCGTAGCTATCGGCTCATTATCGGCGTTGACAATGCTCGTCGGTTCTATAAATTCGTCGGTTACCTTTTTCTGGTAGCTTTGTGAAATGGCTTCTGCCGCACTCGGTGCCTTGAGGCCTTTTCCGGTTCTCATACATTCGTATGCTTTCTGTACGCGATCCCATCGGCTGTCACGGTCCATTGCGTAGAATCTTCCCATAATAGATGCAATCGTGCCGATGCCGATTTCCTTTGCCTTTTTTTCTATATCTGCGATATAACCGGCGCCGCTGTCCGGCGGAGAATCCCTGCCATCTGTGAATGCGTGAATGAAAACGTCTTTAAGACCGTTCCTTTTTGCCAGTTCAAGCAGACCGTAGAGGTGGTCTAAAAGAGAATGTACGCCGATATCGCTACATAAACCCATAACGTGCATTTTGCCGTTGTTATTTTTGACAAATTTAATAAGGTTGAGAAATTCCTTATTTTCGAAAAACGAGCCGTCCCGAATACATCTGCTTAGCCTGACGGATTCCTGCGGGACTATTCTGCCGGCCCCGATGTTCTGATGCCCGACTTCACTGTTGCCCATTGTTCCTTCCGGCAGTCCGACATCTTCGCCGCTTGTGTGGATAAGGCAATTCGGGTATTCTGACATCAGCATATCATCCACGGGCGTGTTTGCACACTTTACTGAATTATATTCGTCCTCATCCGGATTCGGATTATAACCCCAGCCGTCACGTATAATCAGTACGAATGGCTTATTTTTCAAAGTCAGCTTTTTTTTCGCCATATATAACCTTTCTTGCAAATACAACAAAGACGAGGCTATGCCTCGTCTGAAAATTACTACCAAATCTGAATGTGATATAATACAGCAACTGCACGAGAAAGTCAAATTTCAGATATCTTCGGCAAAAAACAAAAAAACGATATAAAGCCAAATTTTTTGACAAAAAGGCCGGTTGTGATATAATTCGCTGGCAATAATAGATTTCGGCACTGATAAGTTTCCGAATATAGAGCTCGAACCCAATAATGGAAAAAAAGACAATAGATAGCAGGAAAATGATGGATTCGAACAAGACTACTTCTTTATCATTGCCGGATTTTAAGGCGCATCTTATCTTCTGGCCGATAATCATCCTTGGATTGGTGCTTGATTTATGGACTAAAAAAGCGGTCTTCGACTGGTTGGATTCCAGACCGGACTATGTTGTTATAGATGGTTTTATGAAATTGGTCATGGCCCGAAATGACGGAGCTGCTTTTGGATTGTTTTCCGGCAAAACATTTCTTTTGACGGTAGTGCCGATAGGGGCGTTGATTACAAGCCTCATTTTTTTTCTTTCCTGTGGGCGGCAACAGAGAAAAATTCATATTGCATTAGGACTTATCGCTGCCGGTGCTTGTGGGAATTTGTATGACAGAATTTTCAATGATGGTTGGGTTCGAGACTTCATTTATGTTTATTATCGAAGTTTTGACTGGCCCGCATTCAATATTGCAGACAGCCTGCTTTGTATCGGTGTCGCGGTGCTGGTTGTACCGATGGTCTGGGAAATCATGCTTGAGAAGCTTGCTCGAATACGTGATCGGCAACGAAAATAGGAGCTTTTGTTGCTGTGCCGAGAGCTATCGCATCGGAGGGGCGCGAATCAATCTCGATTTTTTTCCCGTTCAGGCTCAGATGAATACGTGCGAAAAAGATATGGTGGCGAAGATCATTGATGACTATTTTCTCTATTTTAGCGCCGAGGTTCTCGATTACGTTCGCTAATAGATCATGGGTCATAGGCCGGGCCGGTTTGATTCCTTTGAGACGCCGGTCGATCGCGAAAATTTCAACAATCCCAATGACAATGGGGAAGCTACGTTCGCCGTAGCGTTCCTTTAGAACGATAATCTGCTGGTCGGACATCTCGTTAATGATTATTCGTGATAATTCAGCTTCCAGTTCCATCCTGGCACCACCTTTATCCGCTGATTTTAGGGGCGGATTTACCCATTATATCGGGAAATGAGATTATATGCAGAGTCCTTTACTGTTTAATACGAGTCCTTATGCATTCTGTTCTAATTCCGACAGATGTTTTATGATAGTTTCTAACTGTTCGGTCAACTGGCCGTGCCTTTCCTGAGCTTGTGCGACTACTTCCGGTTTGGCTTTGGCCACAAAATTTTCATTAGTCAATTTGGCTTCAACAGCTTTTTTAGCACCTTCCAATTGTTGTTTTTGTTGTTCCAGCCGCTTTCTTTCGGCTTCGACGTCGATTACATTGTGTATATAAATTTGTATTTCGTCAATAATGGCAGTTGCGGCATTTTTTGGCTTTGCAATATCTATACCGGCATGGAACTTTTTTGTGCCGGTCAGGGAGCAGATTAATTCCGCATTTTTATTTAAATATTGGGTAATATTCTCATCGGCGTTCGCTGAAACAGCGTCTAAAGCGGCGACATTGTACTTGTTTTTAATATCTCTTACCGCGCGGACGATGTTTTGGATTATTTCAATCTCCTGTTCGGTTTTATCGTCAACCAGAGATTCCAGCGGTTTCGGCCATGCGGCAATAACAAGAGCGTCTGATTGCGGGATTTGTGCTATATTGCGGAGATTTCTTGCCGGGGCGATTTCGTTTAGTTTCTGGAAAATTCCCTCGGTTATAAACGGCACGAACGGATGCAACAACCGCAGGGTTTGATCCAGCACGAAAGACAGAACGTTCTGGGCGATTGGTTTTTGCCGCTCGTCCTGCATTCTCGGTTTGGCCCATTCGAGATACCAGTCGCAAAAATCGTTCCAGAAGAATTTATATAGCAGTGATAGGGGATCGCTGAACTTAAAATTCTCCAATGCTTCGGTTACTTCGGCGATTGTCCTGGATAGCCGTGAAAGAATCCACTTATCGGTAATATCCATCTTTTCGGCGTCGAATCCAGTTGGATCTATTGCTTCGAGGTTAATCATGGCAAAACGCGACGCATTCCAGAGTTTGTTACAGAAATTTCTGCCAGTATCGAATTTCGGCGATGTGTTGGCCTGGCGGCCGTCCGGCAGAGTCATCTGGGCCACGGGCATTCGGATATCCTGAGTATCGGTCGTCATGCTGGATAACGTGAATCGCATGGCGTCTGCTCCATGACTGTCAATCGCAACGAATGGATCTATTCCATTACCGAGGCTTTTGGACATCTTGCGTCCTTCGCCATCCTGAATCATGGCATGGATATAGACGTCGGTGAACGGAATATCCCCTGCACAATACTGCCCCATCATTACCATTCGCGAAACCCAGAGTGTTATAATCTCCCGTGCCGTACAAAGTACGTCACCCGGATAGAAGGTTTTGACTTCCGGCGTATCCTCCGGCCAGCCCATCGTACTAAACGGCCATAATGCCGAGCTAAACCATGTATCAAGAACATCATCATCCTGTTCTAATTTATTAACCATATGAGCTAGTTTAGACTGAGAATCGTAATCTACATTAGGAATCGGCTGATTAAGGGGTGTCTCTTGGCCCGGCTTAACTTCTTTAGCTTCCAAACTGTCTACAAATTCCTTAAAGGATTTTAATAAATTATCGGCTATGCTGGTAAGAGGACACACATAAACTTCATTAAAAACTCGAGCAGTTCGGCAGCAAAAACTATCTTTTTCTAATCCCGCGCTAATCGCAACCTTATTTAATCTGCTTTCAAACTGCAATCTGAAGTCATCTTCAGGTGAAGCAGTCCGCACTTTGTCAGAATCGTCAAAAGGATCGTTATCGAGTATAACCTTCCAAATGGGTATTCGATGTCCCCACCAGAGCTGTCGGCTGATGGGCCAGTCACGGAGGTTTTCCAGCCATGTTTGATAGGTTTTTGCGTAACGTTCGGGGATAAATCTCAGCCGTCCGTCGAGCAGTGGTTTCAATGCCAGCCCGGCCAAGGAATTAACCGGTACATCCGTACCTTCGATAAGACCTTCGCCGAATTTCTCCTTGAGGTGGTCGATAGGTTTTTTTACGGCAATATACCATTGGTCTGAAAGATAAGGCTCGATAGGAACATGGCTACGATAGCTGTGGCCGACTTCGTGACTATATTCGCGTATCTCTTCGAGCAGGTTTTCCTGCCGGAACCATTCGACTACGGCTTCTCTTGCTTCGAAACGATCCATTCCAAGCAGAGCCTGGGCTTCCGGCTCACCAGCGTCCGACCAGCCGTGTTTATCGCTGATAGAGCCGTCGGATGCCATTACGTTAATGATTTCGAGATTGTGTCTTTGGCCTATTTCCCAATCATCGGGGTCGTGGGCCGGTGTTACTTTCAAAAAGCCGGTGGAAAATCTTGCTTTTTCGTCCTCGCTGTTCGGATCGGGCAGAACGACATGCTCATCGGCTATTATGGGAATAATCCTGCCTACAATCGGCAGCCGGACTTTTTTGCCGACAAGATATTCGGCACGTGGGTCCTTTGGATTCATCGCAACCGCCGTATCACCGAGCATCGTCTCCGGCCTGGTGGTAGCGACAGTTACATGTTCTGTTTTTTTGCCGTCAATATCAATCGGTTCGACGAGGGGGTACTTCATATACCAGAAATGCCCTTGTACGGTTTCGTGCTCGACTTCATCGTCGGCAAGAACCGTCTGAGTGGCAGGATCCCAGTTAACTAATCTTTTGCCGCGATAGATTAAACCGTCTTTGAAAAGTTTGAAAAAGGTGGCGCGAACTGCCTTAGCGCAAACGTCATCCATTGTAAATCGCGTTCGCTGCCAATCGCATGAGCAACCCATCGCTTTAAGCTGGCTGATAATACAGGCTTCATATTCATCTTTCCATGCCTGAACTCGCCCGACAAATTCCTCTCGCTGAAAATCAGTGCGGCGTTTTCCTTCCTCCGACAATATTCGCTTTTCTACGACAGTCTGAGTCGCGATACCGGCATGGTCAGTGCCGGGCATCCACAGGGTATTGTAATTCTGCATCCGGCGAAAACGTATCAATATGTCCTGGAGGGTATTATTCAGAGCATGGCCAAGGTGCAGCGGGGCGGTTACGTTCGGTGGAGGAATGACAATCGTATAGGGCTTTTTATGATTATCCTGCGGCTCGGCGTGAAAATACGGCCGGGAGGACCATATTTCATTTGCCTGTTGCTCGATTGCTTTCGGCTCGTAAACTTTCGAGAGTTCTTCGCTCATGATTCACCAGATTTCGATATTCGTAAATAAAAAAATTCCGGCACAATAATGATAACCGGAATTTGATTCTAATCAAAACAAACGAAAATGTAAAGGGAACAATCAGGTACAAACCCGAGATTCACACGTGCTTTACAGAAAGATTATTTTATGCCGCAATAGGCCTAATCGAGGTTCATTGTCATAAGGAACTCGGCATTTGTCCGGGTTTTTGTAAGCCTGCTTTTAAGAAGCTCGATTGCCTCGACCGGATTGAGTTCGCTAAGAACCCTTCGAAGTCGATACACAAGCTGAAGCTCTTTCGGATCCAGCAGCAGCTCTTCACGTCTGGTTCCGCTTCGGCTTATATCAATGGCCGGCCAGGTTCTTCTGTCAACAAGGCGCCTGTCCAGGTGCAATTCCATGTTTCCGGTCGCCTTAAACTCCTCGAAAATAACTTCGTCCATTTTCGAGCCGGTATCGATAAGGGCCGTTGCGAAAATACTCAATGAGCCGCCTTCTTCGACATTTCTTGCCGCTCCGAAAAATTTCTTCGGCATCTGCATAGCACCGGCATCGACACCACCGGTCAAGATTCTGCCGGAGTGCGGCATTTCGGTATTGTATGCACGAGCGAGCCTTGTTATAGAGTCCAGAAGTATAACCACATCCTGTCCGTATTCGACGAGTCGCTTCGCCTTTTCTATTACGACTTCCGCTACCTGGCAGTGGCGTGCCGCAGGCTCGTCGAAAGTCGAGCTGATTACCTCGACGTCTTCGGCGGTTTTCCGCTCCATTTCAGTTACTTCTTCGGGACGCTCGTCAATCAACAGAACTATAAGTTTAACATTCGGATGATTCGTGCTCATGGCGTTAGCTATCTTTTGAAGTAAGATAGTTTTACCCGTTCGCGGCGGTGCTACAATCAAGCCACGCTGACCTTTGCCGACGGGAGTAACCAAATCAATGATCCGCATATTAAGCTCTTCCGCCGAAGTCTCAAGGATAAAGCGTTCTTCCGGATGCAAAGGAGTCAAATCGCTGAATACAATCTTTTCCGAGAGATTGTCGGGATTTTCAAAATTAATTGCCTCAACTCGCAGAAGGGCGAAATATTTTTCGGAGTCCTTGGGAGGCCTGATTTGTCCCGATACGATATTTCCCGTTCGAAGACCGAAACGTCTTATCTGAGAGGGCGAAACGTAAATATCGTCCGAAGATGACAGATAGTTGTAATCTGGATTTCTTAGAAAACCGTAGCCGTCCGGCAGAACTTCCAGAACACCTTCGCCATACATAAGCCCGTTTTGGCGAATACGTTCCTTGAGAATTCTAAAGATTAAGTCCTGCTTTTTGAGGGCGCTATATTCGGTAATATTATCATTTTTGGCGATATCATGAAGTTCTGCTACGGTTAGTCTCTGTAGGTCGGTCAGGTATAAATTGCCTTTCTTTATCCTCTCATATTTGGCATGAGTGGATTCCTCATCCGTCATTGTTTCATCCGTTGCCTGGTCCTGGTTTTCCGGCGGGGTGGTTTCCTCTGCCGTGGCGGTAGCAGTTGCTGGTTCTGCGTCCGGTTGGATTTGCTCGGTTTGTTCGTCGAGAGTTTGTTCTTCTTTAACTGCCTTTTTCTTTGAGGTTTTTCGTTTCTTGGTTGTGCTTTTTGCAGCTTTAGCCATCATTACTCCTTTTACTTTTGTAATTTTTTGTTACTGTCCATGCGAAATTTATCTCCGCCGATACCAGCGGCAGAGATGCAATTTCTCAGAACAACCTTCCCATTTCCCGTAGGATTTCAATAGGAATTGAACTATGAATAGTAGATGTTATACTTATTTTGTTAAAAACGGGTATTACTATCACGAGCGATCTGTAATTAACCCCTCTTATCAATTACCCACAATATAAGAGAAAATGCCAGCGACCTGCCTGACTAATGTCGAGAAACCTGAATTGTTTTCTATGGTATTATCGGCGAAGCTTGCCTTCTTGTCCAGAGAAATCTGAAAATTTTCTCTAATTTTAA
>JAFGBG010000104.1 GCA_016933295.1 Sedimentisphaerales bacterium
AAACAATGACTTGTTATGAAAACAAAGGACAAATCTATCAATTCACTTTGTGCCTATGTGCCTTTGGAGCTTTGTGCCTATGTGCCTGTGTGCCTTTGGAGCTTTGTGCCTATGTGCCTGTGTGCCTGTGTGCTCTGTGGCAAAAAAATGAAAAACGAACCCAATCCTAACGGCAGGATACAGAACACAGAATACAGGCCTGTCCCGAGCTCAGTCGAGGGAAGACAGAAAAAAATGGAAAACGAAGCCAATCCTTCGACAAAGTTTACCCTGAGCGAAGTCGAACGGGCTCAGGACAGGTTTTTCAAGAATCCAGGCCACAGAGACAAGACTCGGGGCCGGAAAAAGAATTTCTTTGCACTTGCGGGCAAAGCGAAATATGATAATGAGCATAAAATCCTGAAAGCAGTGAAAAAAACGTAAGGATAACTTTTTGCCTATAGAAAGTAGATAAATACTCGTAAAGAACAGGAGAGATAAAAATGAACGAAAAACAAAACGTAACCACTAATTTACTGGATACCACCGACAGCCTCGAAGCAGTCGGGGTTTTCAAGGGATGGAAAAATTTCTTCTTCGTTGTCATTATTATTTGCCTTCTGCTTATACAGGCTTGCTTCTGGCTTGTAAATATCGGCTGGATAGAAATCCCGCCGGTTGCAACGGCCGCCGATGGGACCGAGATAAAACTTATGCCGCTCATAGTGGAATTCGAACAGGATATGAGTCAGGACGCCGACGAAGCTGTGGAAGAAACGGCAACCGAGCAAAACATGCCTTTCGAATCCGATGAGCCGAACCAATCCACTGAAACCGTTACGACAGCCGAGCAACCGGCAGAAACCAGCGAGACTGAAGTTACCGCCGAGCCTGCAGAAGCCGAGATACCCACCGCCGAACCGAACACGGTCAGAACGGCGATGTCACTGGAACCGCCCAAGCCCGCCGAGGAAAAGAAAGCAAAAGGCTTTCCGTTCGGTATTACTTACGAGCATCTGGTCTGGACTATGCAATTCGTGAACGCATTGCTGATTCTGACCGTCGCGCTCTACTGTCTGACAATGCTGTTTTCTCTGAAAATCTCGATGCTGGGGCGTCTCGGCGGAATCAACCATATCACAAGGGCGTTCTTCTTGTCACTGCTGGCGCTGATTTTCCTCTTGCCGTGGCAGAAAGTTTTCTCTTCCATCGTTGTCGGGGCTGTCTTTACTCCCGCCGAAATGGAAACCTGGTTCAGAGCAAAAACTCCGGAATTATTCGACACAATCCTTTACTATCTGCGATTCTGCGGCTTCTGGCTGTTGATTTTACTGCTGATTATACTCGCTCAGATTCGCAGCTCGCGCTGGGCGGGGGCAATCCTTCGCCGGCTCGAGATTATTTAGTGCCGAATCTGTTACGATTGACTTTTGTCCGGCTCGAAAGTATAATCTCGGCCGAAGATTCAATAGGGGCGATTAGCTCAGTTGGCTAGAGCGCACGGATCACACCCGTGAGGTCACAGGTTCGAATCCTGTATCGCCCATTGGTGCGGGTAAAACCGCAGGGGCGAATGCGAGGCGAAAACGGCTCTGAAAACCATATCCGCTAATGCGTGAATCAGAAAACTTTGTGTACAGAACAAGAAAGCTTTAGCCTAACCGCGCAAAAGACAATAGAATCCTGATCCGTTCCTTAATTTCGCTTGTTGATATAGGGAGTAAGTGATGAGTTGCAAGCGGCGGTAACAATACCAACAGCACGAGCTTTCCAGTTGCAACAAAAACAGTTCTTGAAAGAAGATAGCATAATAGTAAAATTACAATCGGAGTAGAAATTGCTCTCTCGTAAAAAGCTAAATTTGTCTTATCTCTGCTGATGACCTGCATTAATGGCATATTTTGACGTAAGAAGGGGGTTTTAAATGAGAGCTTATAAATTCTTAGTTATAAAGACACTTCTTCTCTCTTGTTTTGTTTCGTGGACGATGCGAGCAGATGCGGTTGGTTCTGAAAATTTATTGAATGTTAATACACGATATAGAAACCTTAAAGAAAAGACGAATACAGTACTACTCCAAGAACGCATTCCAGCAATTATCACCTTTAAGCATCTGCCTGAAGAAAATGAATACGTAGATTTGAAAAAGTTGATAAATCTCAAGCCGCGTTATAAATATCAAAGAGTACCTCGTGAAAAAACATCTTTAATAACCGGTCAAATCAACGTTTTATCAAGAATGGATATTATCAAAATTATGAAGGACGATATTGTCAATAGATACCCCCCTACAACTTCGACCTATCAGTTTGGTGTTGATGGTATCCGCTATGATTTTATGTTCGATAGTTTTAACTTCAATGGTAATGGAGGGACTTCTAATAAAGCATTTTGGGAACCAATTTTTATGAAAAACAAATGGCAAGAAGAACAAGGATTAGAAGGAGGTGAGGGAATGCAAGGGGTCATTGATATTGATTGGAATGAAAAGAATACGAATGTTTTGTATTTGGTTGCAGACACAATCAGGGTTTATAAAAGTATTGATAGGGGTAATTCTTGGTTTCCTGTGGCTAAAAACTTGAAAGCTAATGGAGGAGTTTCAATAGTTTCTGATCCTCATAATGAAAATATTGTTTTTTTCTCAGGCTCTCGTCATTCAGCCGGAGATCCTAATCTTTTTAGTGAGTATGATGGGATTTATAGAAGTGTTGATGGGGGAGGAACTTGGGAAAAAGTAGGAGAAACAATACATTATAAAAGATATGGAGGAGTATCAATGGGAAAACATTTTTTATTTGATAAAGATTCTTTTAATGGAGAAAAGTCAATGGTGATTTATGCAGGAGCGGAAGGGCCTAATGATGAGGGTGTTTATCCGGGGGTTTTAAAGTCGGTAGATGGAGGAGACACTTGGGACTCAATAGCCTTGCAAGGAAACGAAATTCGAGATTTAGAATGGGGGAATAATTGTATCTTAGCTTCAACAAATAATGGGGTGTATAAAATATATCCAAATAATTCTGTTGAGAAAATTGGGAATGGGATTCCTGTAGCCCCTTTTGATTTAGCAGTAAATTCTCAAAATAAGCAGATTGTGTATGTAGTTGCTGGAAATAGTGTTTATAAGTCCGTTAATGGAGGAAAAGATTTTACTGAAAAATCTGAAGGCCTCAGGAAATATAGTCAAGGCAGTACAGGATATCCGATTGAATACAGGAGAATAACTATCAGCAAGAAAAATCCGGATAAATTATTTGCTTCTCAAAATAATTTAGGAGGGTTTTTACCTTTTTATTCAGAAGATGGTGGAGAAACCTGGATAGGATTGAGGAGTTCTTCATCAGAAAGTACAACAGAGCAATTTTTATTTAAAAGCATATCCTTTTATTGGTCAAGGCCAGTTATTTTTGATCCTGAAAATGAAAACATTGCAATAACCAAAGGAGACGCAATAATGATGACTTTTGATGGTGGTAAAACCTGGAATTATTCTTGTAACGGTTATGGAGGAGCAAGAGTAAATGAAATTTTCTTTGCTTCGGAATATAAAATGCTTTTAAGCTTAACAGATTTCGGATTGTTTATAACAGAAGATGGTGGAAGAACTTTTTCTAAAACCAGTTATCAATCACATAGAAGTTTAACAACATATAATGCACTATCATGCAAGTCATTTGATGTTTATGGTCATAAAATTGTTGCTGATATGGGAAGCTGGTCAAACAAAGATATTTTACTCTCAGAAGACTTGGGAGAAACTTGGATTAATGTTAATGCTGTTGGAGAAAATTTTAATTTCATTAAGTTTAATAGAAGCAACCCACAGATTATTTATGCTAATAAATACATTTCGAGAAATGGGGGATATGACTGGGAAAAAGTAATTCACAATGGAAAACAATACAATATTAAAGCAATGAATCCAAATGATAATGATACCGTTTATGCTATCAGGATTATATCCTCTTCTTCAAAAACTCAAGTCATTAAATCAGAAAATGCTGGACAAACTTGGGTTGGGATTGGAGAGATTCGTACTACAAATACAGAGAGCAGTAATTTTGTTGTTGATCCTTTTGATGAGAATCATTTATTCATTGCTGCTGGTAACGATGGGATTTACGAATATGATGGGGTAAATTGGAGTAATATTAAGAATATATTCAGTGATTTTAACGAACTCGGAATCTATTATATTAAATTTGATCCCAATAAAGAAGGAATAATCTGGGCCGCAAAAACAGGTTGGGCAGGACATAGTGATGGCATTTATGTTTCAAAAAATGGAGGGAAAACATGGAAAAATGTTATTAATAATCTTGGGTCATATAATTCATTTTGGAGTATTAATATAAATCCATTTAATAGTGATGTTTATGCCACAGCTGATGGCATATATAAATATATATCTTTATTTTAATCTGCTGAAATCACATTTTAAAAACACATTTCAATATAGTTGTTTAAAAGTCGCATCAAAGGATAACCAATATCTGATTTTTGACTAATATTAGGCTACTTATGGATTCTCAGGCCGGTAAGGCCACTGGTTCGAATAATGTATCGCCCATTGGTGCTGGCAAAACCGCACCGGCGAATGCAAGGCGGCTCTTCAATGGGGACCGAATCAGACGAGCGTTTGCACGGCCTTTTTCCAGCCTTCGTAGAAGGCGAAAACACTTTCTGAATCTGTGCCGGGGGAAAATTGCTTTTTGCCGAGATTGAGTTTTGCCAGTTGTTCGATATCCTTAAAAATGCCTCCTTGGAGGCCCGCCAAGTATGCGGCGCCGAGGGCCGAGACTTCCTCAAGGCCGATATTGACAACGTTAGTATGCAAAAGGTCGGCGAGAAACTGCATGATAAATGTATTGGCCGTGATGCCTCCGTCAACGCGGAGCTCTTTCAATTTGATTTTGCTGTCGGTCTCCATCGCGGCGATAACATCTTTTATCTGGTACGGAATCGATTCCAGAGCGGCGCGGACCACGTGGTTCTTATCGCAGCCGAACGTCAGGCCGAGAATCGCCGCTCTCGCGTCCATCTTCCAATGGGGAGCGCCCAGCCCGCTAAAGGCCGGGACTAAGTAAACGCCATGATTATCTTCAACAGAAACGGCCATTTGCTCGGTCTGCCTGCTTTCGGCAAAAAGGCCGAGCCGATCGCGAAGCCAGTTGATAGTGGCGCCGCATGTCACTATAATGCCTTCGAGGGCGTAATCGACTCTGTCCGGTATGCTCCAGCAAATAGTGGCGACCATGCCCCGGTTCGACTGGATTCTTTCCGAGCCGGTATTGAGCAGGATGGAAGAGCCTGTCCCCATAGTGGCTTTGGCCATGCCGGGCCAGAAGCAGCCTTCGCCGAAAGCGGCGGCGTGGGAATCGCCCACCATGGCGGAGACACTGATTTTATCCGGCAAAAGCCCCTCGAAATCGGTCTGGCCGTATTTGTACGAGGAGGACTGAACCTGCGGCAGATTTATATTCTGCACGCCGAACCTTTCAAGCAGATATTTATCCCACTGGAGGTCGTTGATATTGAAAAGAAGTGTGCGCGAAGCATTAGTGTGATCGGTGAAATAGCATTCGCCTTTGGTGAGCTTGAACAACAGCCACGCGTCGATAGTTCCGAAATAAGCCCGGCCATCGTCAACGGCGGCTTTTATCATCGCATCGTTTTCGTAGAGCCAGATCAATTTCGTGCCGGAAAAATATGGATCGATAATCAAACCCGTCCTTTCCGTGACCTGATTTTCCAGATCGGTGTCCTTGAGACGATTGCAGATTTCCACAGATCTTTTACATTGCCAGACAATGGCGTTGGAAAGCGGATTGCCGGAAGAATCCCAGAGCACGAACGTCTCTCTCTGGTTGGAAATGCCGCAGCAGGCTATATCTTTTATATTCCCGCAAGCTCTTGCGGCAAAATCCTTCAGGCACGCCTTAAGAGAGCCGAGAACGTTTTGATAAATTTCAAGAGGGTCCTGCTCGACGTAACCCGGCAGGGGGAAACTCGACTTGAGTGGTTCGGAAGCTTTAGCGACAATCTCGCCCTGAGAATTGAAAATAACGGATTTTGTGCCGCTGGTTCCCTGGTCGATTGCGAGAATATAATTGTCACTCATAGTAATTATTCCTTCCTCGCAAATGAACGTTCGTTCTTTTTACGGATTCAAAAGTTTCTCTGCTGTTTCGGCCAGGCCCTTTGCGCTGATACCGTAATGCTCGAATATCTCCTGCTGGCTCCCTGTTATCGTATATTCATCCGGCAAACCGACAATCCTGAAGGGCACTCTGGCGCCCGCCTGCATCAAAACCGCGGCACACGCCTCGCCCAGTCCTCCGAGCACGCAGTGCTCTTCGACCGTCACTATCGCGCCCGAATCGGAGGCAGCTTTCAAAACAGACTCGGCATCCAGCGGCTTGACGGTGTGCATACTGATTACCCGGCAGGATATGCCTCGCGACTCAAGCATTTTGCCGGCCATAAGGGCGTGATAAACCGTTTCGCCCGTTGCGATGAACGTGACATCGGAACCTTCCCGGATGGTTATCGATCTACCAACCTCGAATTTTGTCCGGGGATTATGCAAATGATACATCGGCCGCTTGCCGAATCTAAGAAAAACAGGATGGGACATAGTTGCCGCCGCCCTGACGGCATGCTTGGTCTCGAAATTATCCGACGGGGCGATGATAACAATATTATTTATCGCCCTAAGCACCGCCAGGTCGTGCGTGGAATGATGAGTAGAGCCCAAGGCGCCGTAGCTGACGCCGGCGCTTATACCGACGAGTTTGACCGGGTGATCCGAATAACAAACGTCGTTCTTTATCTGCTCGAGAGAACGTGCCGTCAGAAAACACGCCGGCGAAACGGCATAAACAACCTTGCCGGTCGAGGCAAGACCGGCGGAAATACCGACAAGATTCTGCTCGGCGATTCCCACCTCGACAATCTGTTCGGGATATGCCGCGGCAAAAGGAGCCAGCTTGCCCGAGCCCCGTGAGTCGCTGGTAACGGCAAGAACGTTTTTGTCGCCGCTCGCCAGTGACATTAAAGTCTCGGAGAAAACTTCAAGATTAGCTTTGCCTGATTCTGTGCCCGGCTCGAATTTCATGATCCCAATTCCGTCAAAAGATTGTCTAATTCCAGTTGTGCCTGCCGATACTGAGAATCGGTCGGAACGTGATGGTGCCATGTATGGTCGTTTTCGATAAAGCTCACTCCCTTGCCCTTGATGGTATTGGCGATGACCAAGCTCGGCTTGTCCGTCTTGAAAGGAACTTTACCGAGGACATCCGAAAGGGCGGCAATGTCGTGGCCGTCGACGATTTCGACGTGCCAGCCGAACGCCCGGAACTTTTCGTCCAGCCGCTCCAGCCCGCAAACGTCTTCCGTTTTGCCGGTTATCTGAAGATTATTCCGGTCAACAATCGCCGTAAGATTGTCCAGGCGGTAATGAGCCGCGGCCATAAAAGTCTCCCAGTTCGAGCCTTCGACCAGCTCGCCGTCACCGAGAAGGACATAGACTTTATACGCCGCTTTGTCTTTCTTTGCCGAAAGCGCCACTCCGGCACCGAACGCCAGACCATGGCCAAGGGCGCCGCTGTTATGCTCGATACCGTTTACTTTACGCGTCGGATGGCCCACGTAATGCGAACGATATTTACAAAGAGTCTCAAGATCGGATTCAGGAAAAAAGCCCTTGTCCGCCAGAACGACGTACAGGGCCTCGACCGAATGTCCCTTGCTCTGAACGTATCTGTCACGCGCAGGATCGCCGAAATTTTGAGGCGAGATATTCATGATGCGATTGTACAGTACATTCAAAATATCGACACAGGACAAGCTTCCGCCGGTATGGCCTGCGCCGGCTTTCTTTATATATTCGAGCAGTTTTTTGCGATAGTGAATCGATTTTATTTTAAGTTCGTCGTCGGTCACGATGTCCCCTGTTATACCAATGAAAAAAAAGTCTTTCGATGCAAGCCGCTCCGGCTACTGCTCCTGCGAATCGTGGTAGTAAACATCCCATTTCATATATTTCGATACGGCTTCATTCAACACATCGGCACAATGCGTCCGCGTCATTGCCACATGGTGCTCGAAGCCTTCCCGGCACATATAAGCCAGGAGCTTGCGAAGCTTCGGCACTTTGCAGACGGCGATGCCGCCGTCCATGCCGAACGGATCATCGGTAAATTCGCCCTCACCGAGATACGACTTGATTTTGCCCTTTACGTCGTCGGTCGAAATACGGAAGTAAGTCATATTGCCGGGGGCGACATGTCCCTTAATGGCGCCGAAGCATTTTTCCCTTCCGATGGTCTCGCCCAAAATATCAAGCTCGGAAATCTCGATCTCGTTGCCCATGAAACTCTTCGGGTAATTGCTGCAATGAGTGCAGACACATTTATTTCTTTCTTTGCCGTAATTGTTGTTCCAGTCCAGAAAACCGGGAATCTGGCCCGATGCGAGCAAAAGGGCATACATCGACACCGACCCGGCGACGTCCACCTCGCAGGCGCTCGGCATGAAATTCTCGCCCATCAGAGACATCGACAAGCAGGTAGCGCAGCCGTAATTGTTCTGTATGGAGGTCCAGCACTGAACGGCGCTGGCATTCAGCTCGTTCTCAGCCATCCATTCGTCGATAACCGCCGAAAGCTTGGCCTGCTTGAGAACGCTCTCCGGTTTAATTCGAGCCGGGATATTTCCATATTCCTTTATCTGAGTGAGTTTTTGCCGGACGTTCGACGCCTTATCGTCAATCTGCTGCGCCCTCGAAATAATCTCCGACATATCCACCGTGACAACAGTGATACCGGAATCCTGCAGAAGTTTTTCGCTGAACCTTACGGTTTGAAAAGCCGCCGGTCTGGCGCCGATCGCCCCGATTCTGGCGTTTTTCAAGCCTTTTACGACCCGGCAGACACGAGCGAAATATTCTATATCCTTTCCAAACAAATCGCCGTCGATATCGCAGGTATGCTCGGAAGTATCCGTAAACGGCATGCCGTATTGATACAGGTTGTTACATACCGAGAGCTTCCCGCAGAACGCATCGCGTCTGCCCTTAACATCGACTGCATCCAGCCGGTCGTTACAGGCCTGCACAAGCACCGGTACATCCAGCTTCGACAACGCCAGGCTCTGGACCACGCCGATTTCGTCGCCGAAATTGGGCAAAACCACGATAACGCCGTCGATTTCATCCTGTTTCTGCCGGAAAAGCTCGGCACACTTTCGCGCATCGGCAAGCGTTTCGATAGCACCGAACGCGGTGGCATCTTCAGGGAGAATTACATGATAATAACCCAGCGATTTAACCTTTTCCAAGAGGTCTTTGCGACCCTGCTGCGAGAGTTTGGGATTAAAAAAGCCCCTCGTTCCCACAATCAAGCCGAACGTCAATTTCTTTTTCATCATATCCATATTCGCATTTCCCAAATCAATTATTGCTCTTTCGTATTACTATTCGATTGCACCCAACACAAGCACTATATGTCTTTTGAGTCGTTCCAAAAGCCAAAATCCGGCACAATTCGCGACATTTTATCACTGGAAAACCGAAAATGCAAATAACATAGTTCTGCCGAACCAAAATTGTCACTGGAATATATAAATCATAAAACTACAATAAGGACCGCCATAAAACACAAAAAAACTTTTATCCTTAAAATTCATAACATCGCCATAGAATCGTAAAAAGTCTGTGTTTTACCTGTTTTATCTTGACTGAAGGGCATATGATTTTGTACAAATATACATATATGGCTTTTTCGTTTTGAACAGGTGTTCGTATTATAAAAGGGCGAAAAAGTGGGTTTTTCCCCTGGGATTTCCCCTGGAAGAACTCACATTTCAAAAAAAACGCCCGTCGTGCCATATAATTCAAAATGAAGGCTTATATCAATTAAATTGCTCATAATCCTGGAGTTGTCTTCGGAAGGAGGTGGACATCGAGCCATTCGATCATTTCATGTGGATAGAGTAATAACTTTTTCGTAATTCAATTCAGAATCACAGATTTCTTTTCATGACGGAGAAATGCAATGAGTAAATCCAAGAAGCTACAAAGCGCGGTTTTGTTAATTGTTCTTGCCTGTATATCGAATTCGCCGTTATCCCGGGCGGCGGAGAAGATAATCTATTTCGATGACTTTAGCGGCACCGGCCCTCTTAACGGCACCGCTCCGGACATGCGACCGGGCGAGCAAACGTGGATTGCTTCGAGCGTATATAATGCAAGCGGCATCGTCGGTCGGGAAACTCCGAATGGTTATACTTATCAGGCATTGTTGCCCTTTTCACCCGAAGCCGGAAAAGTTTACACGCTGTCACTGGATGTCGATCCTCGGGACAGCGCGGATTCTACAACATGGTTTGCCCTTGGCTTTACAAGCTCGGGAGCGGTCGAATCAGCTGCAGGCAATGATCAGTTTTATGAATCAGGAGTTGGCTGGATTTTGCACCGAGTCACTCGCTCCAGATCGGAAAATGACGAAATTCAGACTTTTTTGGGCCCCGGCGAGGAAGGGTCCCAGAGCCACGAAAGCAAGGAACAGGGCTTCGTAACACTTAGTGTGATTCTGGATGCGAGGACGAGTCGTTGGACTGTTGAGTGGTTCAGAAACGGTCGGAGCATTCGCGGTCCCGAAGCTTTTGAAGAAAATCCGGAGATTAACTATGTCGGCTTCACGAAATTCTTGAACACGAGCGGAGCCGTAGATAACTTCAAGCTTACCACTCCGAATCCTACTATTGCATCTGGTCCCAGTCCTTCCGAAGAGGAAACAAACGCGCCGATAAAAACGATTCTTCAATGGGAACCGGGAATATTCGCCGATACACATGACTTGTATTTCGGGACCGACGCCATCAGTGTAGAAAATGCCACACCAACTGATGATCCAGCCAGTGTTTATTTGGGCCGTTTCGATCTGAATCATTATCCGGAAAGCGGCACAATTTTATTAGAATTCGAACAGACTTACTTCTGGCGGGTCGATGAAGTGAATGCTCCAGCGGATAATACGGTCTATAAAGGCGAAGTCTGGAGTTTTACCGCTGAGCCGCTGGCTGCGCCCGTTCCCGGTGAGAGAATCACGGCCACCGCCTCCAGTCAGGCTCCCGGCCAGGGACCCGAAAATACTATCAACGAATCAGGACTAATTGACGAGCTTCACTCAACTCAAACCAAAGATATGTGGGCGACTGCTGAAGGCCAGGCTCTGCCGGCATGGATACAGTATGAGTTCGACAAGCCATGTCAGCTCCATGAAATGCTGGTCTGGAACTATAACGGGTCATCTTTTCTTACCGCAGTCGGCATTCAGGATGTTACCGTGGAATATTCAATCGACGGTGTTGATTGGATACTCAACGACAGTATTTCCGTATTCAATCAGGCGACTGGTAAGAATAATTACGCCGCCAATACGACGATTCCTTTCGGCGACGTACCGGTCAAGTTTGTGAAGATTACTGCCGCTACCAACTGGAGCGGCAATTTCTTCGTACAGTTCGGTCTGAGCGAGGTGCGTTTCCTGCAGATACCGGTTAGCACAAGTAAACCAGTTCCGGAAGACGGAGCAAGTGGAGTTGATATAGATTTGGTCCTCAAATGGCGGGCCGGCAGGGAAGCAGACGAGCATAAGGTTTACATAAGTACCGACGAGCAGGCCGTGACAGAAGGTACGGTCGCGCCTGTGACATTAGCCGAAACCGGTTACAGTCCGTTGTCTCTCGATCTCGGAACCACATACTACTGGCGGGTCGATGAGGTCAATAACGCCGAGGAAACAGCAGTCTGGGAAGGCGGCACATGGAGCTTTGCGACAAGTGAGTATCGAGTCGTGGACGATTTCGAGTCCTACAACGACATTCCTGCAGGCCAAGAAGGCAGCAATTTAATCTATTTGACCTGGATTGACGGATATGATAATCCCTCGACTAACGGCTCAACGATGGGTTATACGACCGGTGCTTCTCTTGAGACCGCTACTGTTAGAAGCGGCCGTTCGGCACCGTTAATGTATAACAATACTATTGCAGGAGTATCGAAAGTTACTGCGAACGCCGGAGATCTGCCCGGTGGTTCGGATTGGATGGTAGGTTCTCCCGAGCAGTTAGTGCTGTGGATTTACGGAAGTGCCGATAATAATTCTTCTACAGACCGGATGTATGCTGAAATTGGCGGTGTCAAGAGGATATTTAGCGGTGACATCGCGTTAGAACAGTGGCAGGATTTCCCGATTGACCTGGCTTCTTTGGGCGTCAATCTTAGTAATGTCGATACGGTGACCATTGGCCTTGAAAAGACCGGCTCTACCGGCGGCTCAGGAACGGTATTTATCGACGACATCCAACTGTATCGTTCTTTGTAGGAATTAACTGTACCCTATTATGGCATGACATATAAACAACCACAGGATAATACCTGTGGCTGTTTTTTACATGTTGCTGGAATTTTCTCCAGCTTGGATGCTTAGCAGTTTCTGGATAAAAAGTGAATTTTCTTTTGCAAGCAGCTTTGAGTAACTTACTGAGATTTTATAACTGTTTTTGTTTCGAGCGGGAAGATTTTTGATTCCGGTTGGTTACTAAAGATATAGAATTATAAATACACTTTTTCGTGTAATAGCTCTATGGATTTAACCTGTGACAGATTAGGGTATAGTGAC
Organism: Sedimentisphaerales bacterium; assembly: GCA_016933295.1. GTDB lineage: Bacteria > Planctomycetota > Phycisphaerae > Sedimentisphaerales > Anaerobacaceae > JAFGPS01. Next base: position 12,669 of record JAFGBG010000104.1, read on the forward strand.
TGGAAAAAAATATGTTTGGATAACTTTTTGACGCCTTCTATGGGACAAAAGTGTATGTAGGAACGATTGAAGTACACACTGTCAATTCTACTGTAGGGACAAATCCCGAAGCGAGTGGTTGCTTTTATAACGGCGCCATAGACGAGGTTAAGATATTCAATCGAGCGTTGTCCGAAGGCGAGATTCTTTTCCTGGCTGATTTATAAGCCATACAAGTAATACAGAACTGCCGCATCAGGCATATTAGGGAGTTTATTAATCTCTGAAGCAACGGCTTTTACTATCAGGAACCGGCCTTGATTTCGTTATATACGGATTCTATCAGCCGGGCCTGGTTTTGCTCGAATTCACTTCGGACCTGTTCAAGAGTTTTTCCCTGTTTAATTAAAGCTCTGACCTTTTCCTGCAGTTGCTTCATCTGTTCAATATGATTTTTCACTGCCGCTCGGTCGATTATGTCACTGTGTCCGCTGCAGAATTTCTCCGCCTGTATCGATTCGAGCATCTTACTCAGCGTCTTGATATGCTCGAAGGAATTGCCGCTCTTATAGGAATGAATGAGCTGCGGCCGGCCTAAAAATATCTGGTCCCCGAGAAATGCCGTCTTTTCCTCGGGAAAATATACGACGCAATCCCCGGTCGTATGTCCGGCGCCGAAATACCAAAATTCCACTTTCCTGGAGCCCAGATACAAATCCATTTTATCCCTGAACGTTACCGATGGGACAAAAGGAGCCAGTTCTGGATTTTTCCATTCAGACTCGCTGCCGTTTCTTCCCGGAAGAAAAAAATCAGCCCGGCAGTTCTCATGGCTGATAAACACCACCGATTCGGGGAAAAAACGATTTCCGAAGATGTGGTCGCCGTCACTGTGAGTATTGACCAGATACCTGATGGGCTTATCGGTGATTTTGCCGAGGTCCCGGATGACCTGCTCCACCGATTCTTTGTCCTGCTTGGCATCAATCACAAGGACGGCGTTGTCGCCGATATAGGCCCCGCCGTTCGCGCCGCGGCCGCCTGTAATCTGGAAAAGCCTTTCGGATATTTTCTGAAAATCGACGGGCTGTGACGTCCTTTGCTGACTGAATGATAACGAAGCACACGAAATAAAAACCAGAATAAATAACGGTGTGATATTCTTTTTCATCTTAAAAATCTCCTTCATCTAATTTTCTTACGATCCGAAATCGGCGTCCGGTACTTCGCGGACCGACGGGGCCACATTGAAATAGTCCCTCTTTTCAAAACCGAACATACCCGCAATGATACTGCTCGGGAAAGTCTCGCACTTGTTGCGATAATCGCGGACATTGCCGTTAAAAAACCGCCGGGCCGCCTGAATGCGGTCCTCGGTATTTACAAGCTCCCGCTGGAGCTCAAGAAAATGCCGGTCCGCCTTGAGCTGCGGATAATTTTCCACAACGGCAAGAAGTTTCTTCAAAGCGCCGACCAGCTCGTTTTCGCTCGCCGCCTGCTCCTGCGAGGCCCCACGATTGGCCATGCACTGCGCGCGCAACTGGGTGATTCGCTCGAAAACCTCCTTCTCATGGGCGGCGTAACCTTTGACAGTCGCCACCAGGTTCGGAATCAGGTCGTATCGGCGTTTAAGCTCCGTGTCGATATTGCCCCATGCGTCGGAGATATGGTTTCGCAGCGCCACCAACGTATTATAGGTCAGGATCGAATAAATGAACGGCAACAAAATAATTATTCCGACGATTATAAGTGGTATTATCGTAGTGGGTAGCATAAAAATCACCTCCGGGCAAAAAGATAATCCGGCAAAAGTTCCCTGATTTTGATGAGTCGGTTCAGGTTCGGTTCGATATACTCCGGCGACAATCGCCGATTGAACGATATCGCCAGAATGTTGTCCTCGATCTCGATGCTCAGGTCGGTATTCGATAGCAGATATTCTATCATCCGTGCGTTGCAAACATCATAGGCGAACTTCTTGTCTTTGGACCGAACGCAGAATTTGCGGGAAAATTCGTGCGACTCGAAATCTATATCGTCGTATCCGAGCGCCTGGCCTATCTTCGAGAAAAATCCCTCCTTGACGATGACCAGTTCCGGAAACGATGCCGGCAGGCTCAGCAGGAAAAACGACAGGTAGTGGTGATGGGTATCTTTGCCCGAGCCGGTTTTGTAATGGTAATCGAATATAGTGACATCGTTTTGACGATAATTGCCGGTCAGGATATTGAAGGCGTAGCGGTCCCTTCCCTGCCGAAGCTTATCCAAAAAGCGATACCGCCGGGGAATATCCCAGTCCTTTTGGTAATAGAAATTCAGTCCGAGCTTCGCCGCAAGCGCCATCATGGCCTGCCGGCGTTTCAAGGTGCTGAGATAGCCGAAGACTCCGATGACGATAAACAGCCCAATAAATACAATAATAATAAGAGGCGGCATTTTTTAGTCCTCTGATTTTTTCAATAACGTTCTCTAATATATGCTTGCGGCGGAAATTATAAACCGTAAGGCGGCGATTCGCAACTTATCCCGGCAAAACACGCCTTTTTATAATAAAAAACGCATCAAAACGTCAAATATTACAAGCCTGACTCAAAAAAAAGTGACTTATTGTCTCTTAAAAGCCTTTAAGACAACAGTGGGCCGCAGAAAAATGTCAAGGCCCCAGTAAATTACGTAACTTAGACTGAAAGGTATTATTTTGCAAAGTAAAAACCGCCGCTTATCCGATAATACTTAAGTGAATAAACAATCGAATATTGTTGAATATAGGAGCAATCAGCCATGAAATCTTCGAAATACCTTTTGTGCATATTCTGCCTTGCTATGATTATTTTCGAGCCGGGCTGTGTTGTAATTCACGGCGGCCCTTACGTGTACGATGAAATTGAAATCGACATTGCTCCGCCGCCTCCGCCACGGGTCATTGTAACGCCACCGCCGCGACCGAGCAGTGTCCACGTTTGGATCGAAGGCCACTATATCGTAACCGGCGGCAGATGGGTCTGGTCACCGGGA
>JAFGBG010000105.1 GCA_016933295.1 Sedimentisphaerales bacterium
CCAGAAATGCCCTGTGGCATCTCCCGAGTCGATACTGAAAGATTCGGTCTCATGAGGTATCACTGTAACACCATCGGCTAAGGTAAACCTGATATCATCTCCATCGGACTGAGCGTGTGCTCCTATATCCGCATCGGAGGAGATTTTAACATAAAGCGGGAAATCAGTCAAGTCGGAATCGAAGTAATCGTTCCGGATGGTGTAAAATATTTATAGGCACATAGGGCTAAAACGGGGAATCCTGAGGTAGCAGGTATTGAATTTTCGCCGCAAGTATGATATTATAAAAGTGTAAGGAACACAGGCGAATCTAATAAGGATTTACTTGAAACTGCAAAATACATGCTTGTAAAGATGTTTGGGTGCCGCTATGACAAAGTTGTTTTCGGGCCGATGGCTCGCTTTTCCATCTTTTTTATTGATTTTGTTAATCTGTACGTACTCGATACGGGCGGATGAATATTTGGCATCGGAAGATACATCCGAAGAAATTCCACTGCCGCCGCGGCAGATGGAGAATCTCGGCCGCGGCGTAATCGCCGTCAACCTCGGCGGTGGTTTGAGAAGCCGCAATGTGTATGTAGGATGGCGAATGTTGGGGACCGATCCGGAAACAATCGCATTCAATCTTTATCGCTCGACCGGCGAGTCGGAGCCGGTCAAACTTAATGACGAACCTATCACTCAAAGCACGAACTACATTGACGACAGGGCGAGCTTGAACCAATCGGTTTCTTATTTTGTCAAGCCGATAGTAGATGGCAATGAGCTGGCGGCAAGTGCCGCATTTACTCTGCCTGCAAATTCACCCGTACAACAATATTTAACAATTGACCTTCAGACTCCCGATGGTTATACACCCAACGATGCATCGGCAGGAGACCTCGACGGAGACGGCGAATATGAAATCATCCTGCATCAGACGGGAGCCAGCCATGATAACGCCCACGACGGGTATACCGACGAGCCGATACTTCAGGCATACAAGCTGGACGGGACATTCCTCTGGGAAATTAATCTGGGGATAAACATTCGTGAAGGCGCCCATTACACTCAATTTATGGTCTATGACCTGGACGGCGACGGCAGGGCGGAGGTGGCCTGTAAAACCGCCGACGGAAGCGTTGACGGCCTCGGCAATATAATAGGCGATCCCAATGCGGATTATCGTAATTCAAGCGGACGTATCCTCGCCGGACCGGAATTTCTCACAATTTTCGACGGTCTGACCGGAGCCGAGCTTGTCACTACCGATTATATTCCACCCAGAGGCAAGGTTTCAAACTGGGGAGATTCCTACGGCAATCGAGTCGATCGTTTCCTTGCCTGTATTGCGTACCTTGACGGCGAAAGGCCAAGTCTTGTGATGTGTCGCGGTTATTATACGCGGGCGGTATTGGCGGCGTGGAATTTCAGGGACGGCGAGCTGACAAATATATGGACTTTCGACAGCGACGATGGGACTGCCGGCAACAGAGACTATAGGGGGCAGGGCAACCACAATCTAAGCGTCGGTGATGTCGATAATGACGGCAGGGATGAAATCATTTATGGTGCCTGTGCAATTGACGATGATGGGACGGGACTTTATTCGACGGGGCTGGGACACGGAGATGCGATGCACCTGTCCGATATAGATCCGGGAAGACCGGGGCTGGAAGTTTTCCAGATTCACGAAGGAGACAACAATCCCGGGGCTGAACTGCGTGATGCGTTGACGGGCGAAATTATCTGGCAGACGGCGAATCACGATTCAGGCAGGGGGCTTGCCGCCGACATTGATGCCGGTCATTTGGGATATGAATGCTGGGGCGGGCCGGGCGGTTTGCGCAACTGCGTTGGCGAAAGTATAGGTAGCAGTCCTTCGTCAACGAATTTTGCATGCTGGTGGGACGGTGATTTGCTCCGCGAACTGCTTGACAGCAACAGGATCGACAAACATGGCCTCGGCAGGTTGCTTACAGCCGCCGGCTGTTCATCCAACAACGGCACAAAATCCACACCGGTTTTGTGTGCCGACATTTTAGGTGACTGGCGAGAGGAGGTTATTTGGCGAACAGATAACAACCAGCAACTGCGGATTTATACGACTACCATACCAACGGAATATCGTTTCTATACCTTGATGCACGACCCAGTTTACAGGCTCAGTGTTGCCTGGCAGAATGTCGCATATAACCAGCCGACGCAGCCCGGCTTCTATCTTGGAGCCGATATGCAACCGCCGCCACAGCCGAATATCATATTGGTTGAAAATCAGTTAATATCGCAGTAAGCTAAAAATATTGAATTAATTTGTTCTATCAAGCGTGCAAATAAACGGACGAGAAAAACAGACCGGTCGTGTTTTTCCGAACAGGTAGTTTTTGAAATCAAGATAAGTCATGGATGATTCGCTTGTATCCAGTCCGGTTGGCGTTTTAACGGTTCTCTGCGGAGTCTGCTCTTTTTTCTTTTTTCTCGAAGAGCGAACAAAATGGAAGCTCTTCAATTATTTGCCGCCATTAGTTTTTATCTATGCAATTCCGGCGATTTTATCAAACACCGGCATATTGAGTCAGACCTCACCTGTTTACGATTGGCTCGGCTCGACCGTGTTGCCGATGTTTATTGTGATCATGCTTCTGAAAGTAGATGTGGCTTCGACTGTAAGAATTATGGGCAGGGGGATATTGGTTATGCTTTTCGGAACCGCCGGTGTTATCATCGGAGCTCCTGTGGCATTTCTCCTTATTAAAAATAAACTGCCGGCTGAAGCCTGGAAGGCTTTCGGTACTCTTGCCGGCAGCTGGATCGGCGGGACAGGAAATATGGCGGCGGCCAGCGAAGGACTTGGTACAAGCGGCCAAGAATTCGGACTTGCCGTACTGGGCGACAACCTCGTTTACATTGTATGGCTGCCGATTCTGCTGGCCTCCAAAAACATATCGAGATTTTTCAACCGTCTCACAAAAGCCGACGTCGAACGCGTCCGAATGCTCGAAGAAATTCGGCCGGAAATTCGTATAGAAACCGTTACCTTAAAAATGCGGCACTTTCTCTATCTTCTTTTATTGGGATTGTTTTGCACCTGGATTGCTCAGTACTTATCAGCTCACCTGCCGGAAATTAAACCCGTCCTTACCGTATCGACGTGGAAGATTTTATTAATCACGACAATGGGACTGCTGCTTTCATTGACTCCGGCAAGAAATATCCCTGCCAGCCACGAGCTTGCCATGGCTCTTATCTGTATCTTCGTTGCGAACATGGGGGCAAAAGCCGATGTATCGGGGCTTTCGGCTTCCGCCGGATGGTTCATTCTCGGCTGTTACGTCTGGATAACCTTACACGGTGCTTTTTGTGTGCTTGGCGCATACCTTCTGAAAGTAGATATACATTCAACGGCAATCGCCAGTGCGGCAAATATCGGCGGGGCGGCAAGCGCACCGGTTGTCGCCGCCCATCATAATGAAAAGCTTGTCCCGGCAAGTATTTTAATGGCCCTGATAGGCTATGCCATAGGAAACTATGGAGCACTCCTCGCAGCCTGGCTGTGTTATCTATTTAGCGGCTGAAAAAAATAACAGCCTAAAATTTCTATGTTAACAAAAACTCACAATTCTACTCCGGATTTGCCGGCGGATTTTCTCTTCTGGGCTCATTATCTCTTGGTTGATCGCCTTCCCTTGGTCTTAAGACGGCCCTTGGCTGATCAGCTTCCCTTCGTCTTGCGTTAAACCTTGGTTGGTCACCCTCTCTTCGTCTGGCGTTTTCTCTTGGTTGCTCAGCCTCTCTTGGCTGAGCGGCATTTCTTTCTCTTAGTCGTCTTATCTGCTCATTTCTTTCCTGCAACTGATTTCTCAGCCGCTCGTTCTCGGCTCTGAGATCATGAATTTCTCCCGACATTCTGTCCATGTTTTCTCTAAGCGCACCAAATGAGGACTCTATCTGCTCAAGGCGTCTCATAAAGTTTTCTCTAACCTGGCCTATTATATTTTGTGTATTTTCCAGTCGTTGTTGTAATCTCGGTCTCAACGGCTCAATCCTTGAAAACATTTCACGCTCAATTCCCAATCCGGCTCTTTCACGTTGCTCGATTTCAAGACCTATTCTCTCACGAATCTCTTCGGCCTCTCGTGTTAATTGCCTGAGTCTGTCAAGATATTCATCCATCGCACGAAGCCGTCCTTGTGCCGCTCTTGAAGCCCGTGTTCGAATCTGATCGGCTAATTTTGCCGCTGCTTGACGTAGTTCTCTCGCCTCTTCGACAAGACCTTCTCTTTCGGCATTTCTGGCGGCCTCTCTGAGCTCGACCAATCTATTACGCATTGTTTGCATCTGCTCGGGCTGTTCGGGCCGCCGGGATCTATCCGATTCCCGGGGCTGTTGGCGCTCCTGGATTGCAGCTCTGCGTTCGGCACCGAAAGAGCCGCTGAGAATAAATATTGTCAACAACAGGAACATTGCTATTTTGCATGTCTTTTTCATGATATGTCTCCTTCTAAATTGGATTTATAAAATATGCACCGTTTATGTACATATTCCAAACAATAAAGCCGAAAAAGTCAACAAAATCATGCCGATATATTGCTTATTGCTCGGATTTCGGCTCCCATGCCCACCATTCGGCCCAGGTTTGAAGGAGAGTGTTATATTCATTTTTTATTTGTTCGATTTGCCTTGTATTGCTGGACAGATAAGGACTCATCGGTATCTCGCCGAAACTTTTCCCCGTAATTCGCTCGAACGAAGCCAACAGCCTTGCTATCTGGTCATAATAATCCAGCATGTCTTCAGGCCTGCTTCGGCGAAGTCGAGCAAGAGCATCCTGCATTTCAGTGAAACCGGAGGTGTCCTGATACTCCGTTAAAAAACACGCGGCATAAAATCGAACCTTTTCACTCGGATCCTTCAGTCGATTTCTTAACTCAGCAACTGCCTGCGGCGTACGTGTATCGGCAAGGGCATACAAAGCACAAATCCGGTTACTCTCGATCGGGTCATTTGCCGCCGAAACGAGATAAGGTACCAATCCTTCAACCTTCGGTGCAAATTCCACAAAATCCTCAAGTCTCTCATCCTGTGGTTGTATCCTCTGTCTCGCCCTCGGGAACTGGCGTTGTTGTATGGCTTCACGAGCTGTTTTTTCTTTTTCAACTCTACTTCTTATATCCGGTATAATCTGCATACGTCCAGCACCTATTCGGTCGGTACATCCGGCAAGCAACCGCAAAGAGTGGATTGCCTGCCAGCGCACTTTATCATCCGGATCTTTCAGTAAATTGCAAAGAAGCTGAGCAGACTGTTTTGTCTGGAGATTTTTACCAAGTGTTTCGGCAAGCTCAATCCGTTGCCGAGGGTCTTCCACTTTCGGCAAAATTTTACCTATTGCCGCTATCGCATATTCCGGCACGGATTTTAATTCATCCAGAATTCGGAGTCTTTCTATGCGGGACTTGCCGAACCTGTCATTTTCCGGATGTGGCATTTTCAAATAACGCCGGACTATTTCTTCGGCTTTCATGTCTTTTTGCTCCAGGTCCGCCGGAGTCGATAATGCTAATGCACAAACAAAAATTGTCAGTATTGTTGTCATTTTTTCCCCTGAATTTAATATCTATCAATGGAGTACATTATACTATCCTGCTGAAGATGCCATTGTAAATAGTTTGTAAAAATCCGTATTTCCACTATAAGGTGATACAAAACAGAGATATGAGAAGATAGATTTATGGAGATTATTCAGAAGTTGTATAGGAAGAAGAGCATAAAAAACCTGAAAAACTTCGTAAATTTTGACATTTTTTTCAGTTTTTCTATAAGGGATTCATTTTTATAGCGTCTTTATACTTAGAAAGCCAGAGTGGTATTTTTAAATCATGTTGTGAGTGTTCAACACGGGAAATACCAGTTAATATGGTAATATAACTTTAACCGGCTATTTATGGTTTAATGCGAATTAAAACCATTAAGAGGCAGAAAAATTACGGCATCTTTTGAGTTCCCATAGCGACAGTACTGAATAACGCCGAATATTTAAGACAAAGAACAGTTATGGATAGTACGTATATATTCAAGGCTCGTCGTCGATGGTACACATGGCTTACAAACATCATTTTTTTATATTTAATCTTCATAATAGCACCATGGCCTATTCTCGAAAAGTATATTGGAGCTCCTTCTGCCCGGAATCACTCAGATGAGGTTTATCTATTGGCTTTGCTGCCGATAATAGGATTTATTACTGTCATGTTCGCAACACGCCGCTACAGTGTTATTAAGGACCACATTAAAATCCATCTGGTAGGCGGCAGTTTTTCAATATTTATTCCTGATATAGAAAAAATTAATCGTATTCATTGGTTAAGTCTGTTTGGCTTTCGCTGCTTTGGATTTGGTGGATTCGGAGAGTGCTTTGGACTTGTCTGGTTCAGGCGTATAGGAACGGTAACTGTCTTTGCCACAAACGGCAAAAATCTTGTTTTTATTGAAAAGAAAAACGGCAAAAAGTTTCTTATTTCACCAGAGCATCCCGATGAGTTTGTTAAAACAGTAATAGATGTAAAGGAAAAATATGTTCCGGATGAGTTAATTCAGACTATAATGAGTATAAAGGGACAAAATGTTCCAAAGGACGGAATGATGACTTAAAACACTAAGGAAAAAACTTAAAAAGTCGGAATTATGATATAAAGAGTTAAAAAGATATACACGAATCAAAATTCTTGAATATGGAAGAACCACATAAAGACTTTCTGAGATTGACATGCAGGATGGGCAGAGGATATTAGTGATGAAACATGAAACTGACCGAGCAGAACAAGACATTTCCGGAGTACCTGAAGAATCTGACAAAAAACGACAGGGGTGATTAGCTTGCTTTGAATTTTAGGAAAGAGGGATCCACTATTTTATACTTCAATCTGTTTCGGATGCCCTGCGAAGATTTTTCAAAAAGCCCGAAGGAATCGATAATTCCATGTTCTGTATTTTATGTACGTCACTCCATGCCTTGTCATATAAGCCCTGGGCAAAAAACACGAGAGCCCGCATAAAATAGATTTCAATATAATCCGGCTTGAATTCGAGCAGCTTTGTGCAGTCCGCGACAGCCTCGTCATATCGACCGCTCGTGACATAAAGCCGACCTCTATGTGCGTAAGCTTCGACGAATTCCGTATCGATTTCAACGATTTGAGTAAAATCTGAAATCGCCGAACCCGACTGGCCTATTGTGGTATAAACAAGCCCTCTGTTAAAATAAGCGTCGATATAAACGGGATTTTTCCGCAAGGCCCTGGTAAATTCCGAAATAGCTGTTTCATATCGGCCCTCAAGTGCGGCGGCAATTCCATTATCATTCAGGACCTCGGCGTTATTTTCTTCAGTTACTTCGTTTGATTTCCGGAATTCGTCGTACCATTGTTTGGGTTGCTCATTCAGAGCTTCTTCGAATTCCGCCTGCCATATTCTCATCGCCTCACGAAGCTGTTCGACCATTACTGTCTCGAATACATCGCCGGATTCCATGTATTCCAGTCTTTGAAGCACCTTGCAACCTATGGGATACTTCTTTTTTGCAATCACATAAGGAATTGAAGTTATTTTTTCTGCATCTACGAAAGTCTCACGATACCCGAACGATTTTTTGTATGTTACGACAAAAGGAAGGCAATAGGAAGACATCACCCCCGTGACGATATGTATAAATCCAAAGCCGATGAGAATGAGTATCGCCGCCACACAGAGGGTCACCGATGTTCTTTCATGCCATCTTTTTTGCTTTTTGCCCTTTTTTGTTTTTTCTTTCGTCATTTTTTATACTCATATTGCGGCACAAAAAACATTGACTGTTTATTCTATCATTCACTGATTCAATCAGGCAAGAAGCAAAATAATTATAAATGAAGAATGTCTTTACGATATTGTCAAATTAAAGTACCTCTCAGATTTTGCGCAAAAAAGACGGATCAGCGGATTCGCCGGGGAAAGGCTTAATTCGCTGATCCTTCCTGGGCGATACAGGATACGCCCTGTATCGTAACTTCACACTTCACACTGATTGGTATATTATTACCAGCTTGCCTTAACTAATTTTTAATGCTCATAAAATTCTATATATATGTGCCGTTATCATTGTCAAATGTAACGATATTTCCGAATATAACGATGTCTCCGGCTGCGGCGATTACCTAACGTTCACTGTCCGGCAAAAACATGATAAGCTGTACAGGTGACATGCGAATAATATTATGGCAGGCTGCCTGAAAACCATCTTCGGGCCGTACCTGGAATATTCTTGCATAATGCCGATATATTTTCTTATATTAAGCGTAAAATTATGTAAACAAATTAAAAGGAACTTTATGGCAAAGATAACATTTACTCTGGATGAATTAACAGAAATTCTTGTTTCCAACGAGCTTTTACCCAAAAACATTGTGCGTATAACGGGTAAAGGTGATAATGTTAGTTTCTATGTGAAGACACAGACGTTTATCATACCGTTTATTCCGGCAACTTTAAAATTCCTGAGCTTCGACAATAACAATGTTATATTCGAGCTAACCGTAATCAGCAGCCAGATAAACAAAGCAATTGGTCGGCTCGATCAGTTGCTTGAGCTAAAGATGCCCGAATATATTAAGCTCGAACATCCGAATATTATTGTTAATATAGATAAATTACTTCAGGAAAAAAATGTCAGGGGTGTGCAAGTTAAGAATGTCTTATTTGAAAACGGCGAGTTTGTTATTACCACAGGTAACAGTTGAACCGTATTGTCGATCTGCAAATCAGGCTTTTTTCTTCTTGTCTTTTTTTTCTGTTTTGATCTTCGATTCTTTTTTTAAGTCGGTTTTTGAATCTTTCCCGGCGGATTTCGGTTCTTTCTTTTCGTTCTCGACGGCTTTTTTATAGTTTTCGCTCCGATAATCCGTCTCATAAAAACCGGAACCTTTAAAAATAATTCCCGCCCCGGTCCCGATAAGACGCTTGAGCTTCTTTTTGCCGCACTCAGGGCAGGTTCGCAAGGGCCTGGCCGTTATTGTCTGGAACTTCTCAAATTCGTATTCGCAGTTTTCGCATATATATTCATAAGTAGGCATAAAATTTACTCTGTATCTTTCGTCTCGAATTCGCTGTTAGCCTGCTCTTCGTCTGTTTGCGGCAGCGAATCTTTTTCGTCTTGTGCCGGGGTTGTTTGACTTACTTCAAGTTTATTAACGATTACCTTGCCCGGACGGATGACTCGTCCGTTGAGCCTGTATCCTTTCTGAAATTCCTGAAGCACAACATTATTTTCTTTTTCAGGATCCGATCTTTGCATCATAGCTTCATGCAGTGCCGGATCAAAATTTTCGCCGAGCGTTTCCATTTGCTCCACACCGTGTGATTTCAAAATATCGAGCATTTGGTCGTAAATAATTCTGATACCTTTTGCAAGCACGGATACATCTTCCGCCGAATCTGAATTTTGTAGAGTATGCTCGAAATTATCGAGAGCCGGCAGCAATGATTTGATAATCATTTCTTTTTCGTATGCGACAGAATCGGCGATTTGCTTGGGAACGCGCTTTTGGAAATTTGCATAATCGGCGCTCACTCGCTGGAGTTTCTCAAAAAGCTCTTCTTTTTCCCTGAGTAAATCCTCTATTGTCTCTCGAAGCTTCTCCTGTTCGACAGACTCTGATTCACTAAAATCTTCCGGTATAGGTTTTTCTTTGTCCTTCTTTTTCATTTGTTGTCACCAAGATGCTTTTTAAGCTTCTCGAAAAAACTTTGAGATTTCGGAGAAACCCTTTTGTTTTCAGTTTTTGCAAATTCTCTCAACAAATCCTGCTGCTGTTTATTCAGCTTTGTGGGTGTTTCTATTATTATCTGCACGAGCTGGTCGCCGGTATGGTGTGTTCGTATATCGGGAAGGCCCTGACCTTTGATTCTAAAAATGCTGCCGTACTGGGTTCCCGGCGGGATTTTCAGCCCGCGCGTGCCGTTCAGGCTCGGCACGTCAATAGTTGTACCCAGGGCGGCCTGGGTAAAACTTATCGGCACTACGGCTATTAAATCATTGCCGTCTCGCTGCAAAAAATCATGAGGCTTCAATCTCACATAGCAGTAGAGATCGCCTCTCGGCCCTCCGCCACGACCGGGTTCGCCTTCGTTGGCGACTCGTATCCCCTGGCCTTCATGAACACCCGGCGGGATTTTTATATTAACCGTCCTTCTTTTCGGGATTCTGCCGGTGCCTTTGCATTTTTTGCAGGGATTAGTGATAATTTGTCCCGTGCCTCCGCATTGCCTGCACGAGGAGACCATCTGGAAAAAACCGCCTCCTCTGGCGACCTGCCCCGTCCCTCTGCAGGTAGGGCATTGCCCCGGCGAACTTCCCGGGGCGCAACCGTTGCCCTTGCACTCATTGCACGTATCCTGGCGCGTAAATTCAATTGTTTTTTCAGTTCCTTTGGCAACATCGTTCAGAGTCAATTCCACAGCAGTTTCCAGGTCGTATCCTCGAGTAGGCCCGGTCCCTCGACCCGACCTTCTGCCGCGACCGCCGAATATCCCGCCGAAGAAATCGTCGAAACCGAACATACTGAAAATATCTTCGACGTTCATCCGGGAGAAGTCGTGCATGCCTGCTCCGCGAAGACCTTCATGGCCGAACTGATCGTAACGCTGACGTTTTTCCTGGTCGCTCAAGACCTCGTAGGCCTCGGCGCATTCCTTGAACTTTGCTTCGGCTTCTTTGTCACCCGGATTTTTGTCCGGATGATATTTGATCGCCATGCGCCGATATGCACGTTTAATCTCTTCGGCGGAAGCTTTCTTGTCCACGCCTAAAACTTCATAATAATCTCGTTTGGCCATTGTCTCGTATCCCATGATTTGTTGCTCGCAGATCGAAACCAGGACAGATGTCACAAACCGGCATTTTATCTTACGGAACCCGGAATCGACTCTTCGTCTTTGTCTTTCAAGTCGGTGATTAGAACATTGGTTGTGAGCATTAAACCCGCGACCGAAGCGGCCATTTCAAGAGCTGTTCTGGCAACTTTTGCCGGATCGATAATTCCGGCCTTGAACATATCAACAAACTGGCCGGTATTGGCATTGTAACCCGTATTTTGGCCTTTTTCGAGCAGTTGTGCGACAATGACATCTCCCGGCTCGCCGCAATTATCTACAATCTGGGTAGTCGGGGCCTTTAAGGCGTTAATAATAATATCATAGCCGATTTTTTCTTCGCCTTTGGCATTTGCTTTGGCTTTCTCCACTTTGCCGATGGCCTGGAGAAATACAACTCCACCGCCGGGGACAACGCCTTCCTGCGCCGCCGCTCTTGTGGCGTGCAACGCATCATCCAGCAGGTCTTTACGTTCCTTCATCTCGGTTTCGGTCGCCGCTCCGGCTTTAATTACGGCGACTCCGCCCGTTAGTTTGGCCAGCCGTTCCTGCAATTTCTCTTTGTCGTAATCACTGGTGGTTTTTTGAATTTGATTTCTTATCTGGTCACATCGGGCGTTAACATCTTTCTTTTTGCCGGCTCCTTCGATAATTGTTGTTGTTTCCTTGTCCACAACAATTTTCTTTGCCTGACCCAATTGAGAAAGCTCTATTTTTTCAAGCTTGATACCCAGGTCTTCGGTAATTACCTGCCCGCCGGTTACTACCGCCAGGTCTGCCAACATGGCTTTCCTGCGATCTCCAAATCCGGGAGCCTTAACGGCACAAACTTTTAGTATTCCCTGCAGGCGGTTGATGACAAGCGCCGCCAGCGCCTCGCCCTCGATATCTTCGGCGATAATCAGTAAAGGTCTGCCTATTTGAGCGATTTTTTCAAGCAGTGGGATAATCTCGCGTACATTCGATATTTTTTTCTCATGCAGCAGAATATAAGCGTCTTCAAGTATCGACTCAAGTGTCTCGGGATTTGTCATAAAATACGGCGAAATGTAGCCTTTGTCGAACTGCATGCCTTCAACTACAGTCAGCTCGTTTTGCATCCCTTTACCTTCTTCGACTTCAATGACACCTTCGGCGCCGACGGCATCGAGCGCATCGGCTAAAATTTCACCGACTGACGGATCGTTGTTTGCGCTAATAGTCGCCACTTTTGCAATATCATCGTGGCCTTTTACCGGGACACTTACCGACTGGATATATTTTATCGCAGCCTGGGCAGCCTTGTTGATACCTCGCTGAATGGCCATCGGATTGGCCCCGACGGTAACGTGTTTTAAGCCAGCCAGGTAAATTGCTTCGGCCAGGACGGTGGAAGTTGTCGTGCCGTCGCCAACAACATCAGATGTTTTGCTGGCGACCTCGTTAACCATTTTAGCCCCCATATTTTTAAATGGTTCGGGCAGTTCGACTTCCTTACTGACCGAGACACCGTCTTTTGTGACCTTGGGAGAGCCCCAGCTTTTATGCAGGATAACGTTTTTACCGGTGGGGCCGAGAGTTACCTTGACCGCTCCGGCCAGCTGCGTCAGACCGTCTTTAAGCTGTGCCCGTGCCGCATCGTCAAACATTAATTGTTTTGCCATTTTTTATCACCTCGTAATATTAGTTAAATTTCGTTGTGCTGTTTCACCGATAAAACTGTTTATCTTTCAACAATCCCGAGTACGTCACTTTCCCTGAGAATTACATATTTTTGATCGTCTATCTCAATGTCGCTTCCCATGTATTTTGCGTATATAACTTCGTCCTTTTTCTTTACCGACATATTGCCCCGTTTGCCGTCATCGAGAATTTTGCCGGGGCCGACAGCTACGACCGTACCGATCTGCGGTTTTTCTCTTGCTGCATCCGGAAGAATAATTCCGCCGGAAGTTTTTTCTTCGGCGTCCGATTGTTTAATTATAATTCTGTCGTCCAAAGGTTTAAGGTTCATAACTCGCTCCTTATCTTTTTAATGGTCCTTCTTTATGATTTCTTGTTTCTATTTTATTTCGAGTACGATAACAGTGTTTATCTCATCAGGTGCTTCAAGCGGCACGCTGATAATGAGGTTCTCTTTGTCTTTTCGTATGAAGGGTAATTCCGCTTTTTTCTTATCGGCAAGCAGGTACGCCTTTGTTACGTTGTTTTTCAAATCTGAGACTTCCAGTTTGCCGTTTTCAGGCCAATCGAATACATGCAAATAAAGTCTGCCGGATTTTGCTGTGCATCTACCCCAGGGCACCTGGCCTATCGGGCTTGCAGTTGTGCCGTAAATGCTTTCGCCGTTGACTTGCAGCCATTGTCCCATGGCTCCCAGACGTTCGACACTGGGCTGCGGGATAAGACCTTCCGCCGTCGGACCTACATTCAGGAGAAAATTGCCGCCTTTGCTTGCAATATCCGCCAGCTTGTGAATCAAATCCTCGGTTGACTTCCAGTTGTTGTCGTAAGAGACATAGCCCCACGTATTGTTCATCGTCATACAGGATTCCCAATCAACGCCGGGCAAACCTTTTGCCGGAATTTTCTGTTCGGGAGTACCGAAATCACCAACAGGCTCTTCGCTATCGCTGAATCCTTCCAGTCCTTTTCGCCCTTTGCCTACGCGGTTATTAATAATAATATCCGGCTGAAGGCCGAGGACATAATTATACATATCCCTGCCCATAGGTTCAGTCCAGTCCCTGATCCATTCACCGTCGAACCACAGTACTCCAAGCGGGCCGTAATTTGTTATAAGCTCTTTAAGTTGTGGTTTCATGTAATCTTCGACGTACCGGGAAAAATTCGGATTCGAGAAACTTCGGTCGTTATAATTCGGATAGGAGGGCGCCTGAGCATCAGGATGGTGCCAGTCCATAATTGAGTGGTAAAAGCACAATTTTATGCCGTGTTTTTTACATGCCCGAGATAATTCTTCCAACACATCACGCTTAAATGGCGTGGCATCCATGATATCATAGTCGGTCACTTCGGAATCCCACATGCAAAAACCATCGTGATGTTTGGATGTAATCACGATGTATTTCATTCCGGCGTTTTTTGCGATTTGTACCCATTGTTCGGCGTCGAATTCGTCCGGATTAAACTGTCCGGCAAGTTTTTCGTAATCCGAGACGGGAATTTTAGCCCTTTCCATAATCCACTCACCGATTCCGGGAAATCTCTTTCCCTGCCACTCGCCGGCAGGAATGGCATAAAGTCCCCAGTGAATGAACATACCGAATCTGGCTTCGTGCCACCATTCCATACGCTCTTGTTTGGTCAGGTTTTTCTTAAATCCGATTTTAAGACTGCTTTTTTCCGTACATCCTGAAACATAAACCAACACGCTGATCAATCCCATAAGTATTGCAGAAGCAAAATATCCTTTTCTATTTGTCATTCTTTTCTCCTTATATCAATCGCGTCTTTTGCTAATCAACTGGTTTATGCTCGACCAAAATCAGGGCGTCATTTCACATTCTTACATCATACCCATGCCGCCCATACCACCCATACCTCCCATGCCACCCATGCCGGGATCCATTCCGCCGGGGCCGCCCGGAGGCATATCATCCTTTTCTTTTGGCTTCTCGGTAACCAGGCAATTTGTAGTCAGGAGTAGACCGGCAATACTAACTGCATTCTGCAGGGCTATTCTTGTGACTTTTGCCGGATCAACGACACCGGCCGCTAATAAATCTTCGTATTTATCCGTATTGGCGTTATAACCGAAACCGCCTTTGCCTTCCGATACTTTATTTACGACTATATTGGGTGTTGTTCCGGCATTGTAAGCAATATAGTAGCAGGGCATTGAAAGTGCTTTTTTAAGAATTTGCGCACCGGTTTTTTCATCCCCTTCGAGCTTAAGTTTCTCGACGGCATCTATACAGCGAATCAGCGCCACACCTCCACCGGGTACGATACCTTCCTCAATGGCGGCTCTGGTAGCGTGGAGAGCATCTTCAATTCGGGCTTTTCTTTCCTTTAACTCGGCTTCACTTGCCGCACCGACATTGATTTGAGCTACACCACCGGTAAGCTTGGCCAGTCTTTCCTGAAGCTTCTCGCGGTCGTAATCGCTTGTAGTAACTTCTATTTCGCTTCTTATCTGACTAATTCTGCCGTTAATGGCATCCTGGCTGCCCGCTCCCTCGATGATTATCGTGTTATCATTATCGATAGTGACTTTCTTTGCCTGCCCGAGCTGTTTAATGCTGATATTTTCCATTTCGATTCCCAGGTCTTTGAAAATCGGCTCGGCTCCGGTCAGGACGGCAATATCCTGGAGCATTGCCTTTCTCCTGTCGCCGTAACCGGGGGCTTTAACCGCAGCAACCTGCAGGATGCCTTTGAGCTTATTGACTACAAGAGTCGCCAGAGCTTCACTTTCAACATCCTCAGCGATAATCAGAAGAGGTTTTTTAGCTTTTGCGATTTTCTCAAGAAGCGGCACAAGCTTACCAACGTTGCTGATTTTTTCCTCGTGAATGAGTATGAACGGTCTTTCAAGCACACAGAGCATATTCTCGGTATCCGTGGCAAAATGCGGCGAAAGATAGCCTCGGTCGAATTGCATACCTTCGACGAATTCGATTGTCGTCTCAAAACTCTTACCTTCTTCGACGGTGATAACGCCGTCCTTGCCGACTTTCTGGAAGGCTTCGGCCATTTTCCTGCCGATTTCAATATCATTGTTGGCAGATATGGATGCAATGTTGATTATGTCATCGGTCTTTTTAATGTCAATCGGTTTAATAAGAGAAGTAAGCTTGTCCGTAACCGCTTTTGCGGCTAATTGCATACCGCGATTCAAAGCCATAGCATCGGCTCCGGCGGCGAGATTTTTACAGGCTTCCTTAAATAACGCCTCCGTCAAAACAGTTGCCGTTGTTGTTCCATCCCCGGCAATTTTGGATGTCTTGCTTGCCGCTTCTTTTACGAGTTTTGCCCCAAGATTTTCGTTTTTATCGATAAGTTCCACTTCCTCAGCCACCGTTACACCGTCTTTGGTTACGGTAGGGCCGCCCCAGCTTTTGTCAATAACAGCATTTCGACCTCTCGGGCCAAGGGTTGGTTTGACTGCTGCGGCGAGTTTTTCCACACCGGCCAACAGGCCGGCTCGTGCTTGCGACTCAAATGCCAATTCTTTAACTGCCATAATTACTTGCCTCCTAAATTATCTGGCTTCTGAAAGATTTCATGCCTAAGGTCTTAATCGTTAATTTTAGCATAATCTATACTAAAGCTGCAAAAGATATACCAGCTTTAACAGACAGAACAGGCAACCCATGCAAATTTTATGTAAGATTATCTATAGCAATGATTTACAGTCTTCAAAATTAACTATAAATGCCATCATAGCAGGCTTTTGAGATTACAACAATGCCAATTTTGGCAAAGCTAACCGCCTGTACCACGCCAAGTTGACAGGTTGGCTGGTATGTTAGAATGCGGGATTAAAGAACGTATCATTTATGGATTATATGTTTTTTAATCTTAGACGCTGATGAGAGGCAGCGTTATTTTGCCAATCTATATTTGCCGTTTTATTTCTACCTTTCGGAGTGTAATCTGATAAAATTCAACTTATATTTATAACTATGGAGAATATTCTTTAAGATATGACGATGGAGCTACCTTCAAAACCTGTTCGTATTGATCCGCTTCGTGTGCGTTTGAAACGCCGCGGCCCGATGGTTACCGATGCGACGATTTTTGCCTCTGAAAACATTAATCTTGAGCCGGATGCGGTTAGCCAGCTTTGCGATGCCGCTTCTTTACCGCCGGCAAAAAAAGTCCTTGCCACAGCCGATATTCATGTCGGCTTCGGTGTACCTATCGGGGCAGTCCTTGGTTTAGATGGGGCAATTATGCCTCCCGCCGTTGGATATGATATCAACTGCGGGATGAGACTTCTGCGAACACCTTTTACAAAGGGCCAGATCGATACGGATAAAATTGCCGCTGATATCGCTCGTGATATTCCTCTCGGCGAGGGCAGGGAGAATCTGAAGCTAAATAGAGCAGGAATTGAAGCTGTTGTTCATAAGGGTGTAGCGGGAATCCCAATCCTTGCACAACAAGGCAATCATCGTGTATGGGAGGCCTTCGACGCGGATCAATTTTCTGATGATATCGGCAGGATCGAAGACAACGGACAAATGCCCGGAGATATGGCTGCAATTCCAAAAACGGCAATAGATAAAGGAATCAACCAGCTTGGAACTCTCGGCGGGGGAAACCATTTTGTCGAAATTCAATATATTAGAGAAATTCTTGATACGGAAACGGCAAAAAAATTCGGGCTTTTCCAGAACCAGATTGTTGTGATGATACATTCCGGCTCACGACGGTTTGGTTATGAAATAGCCGATCATTATATGAATGTTGCCGCACAGAGACCCGAGAATGCGGAGCGAAGAAAAATGCTCGCCTTTCTTCCTGCCGAGAGCGGCGCCGGTAAAAGCTATATCGCTGCGATGTCTGCCGCGGCAAATTTCGCATATACGAACCGGCACATAATGGCGTTGCTTGTCAGGCGGTGTTTTAACAGGATGTTTGGTCCGACACCGCTTGAGCTTGTGTATGACGTAGCTCATAATATGGCCAAATTCGAGATACACGGCGAAAATAAGCTCTGGATTCACCGCAAAGGTGCTACGCGAGCATTTGGTCCGGCGCAGATGAGTTCCGGTATTTTTAGAGATACGGGCCAGCCGATTATAACGCCGGGCTCGATGGGTACGGCAAGTTTTTTATTGGTCGGAACGGGCAATTCAGAGGAATCCTTAAACTCCGTCAACCACGGAGCCGGAAGGATTATGAGCCGCTCGGCAGCTTCGGGAAAAACCCGCCGGGGAAAGATTATAACTCAGGCGTTAATTAGCGACGACCAGTTCAAACGCAGCATGAAAGGTATAAAGCTTATTGCCGGTAACAAGCAAAAGATTAAGGAAGAAGCCCCCGACGCTTATAAAGATATAGAAGAAGTCGTCAGGATTGTAACCGAGTGTGGCTGGGCCAAAGCCGTCGCCAGGATGATTCCTTTAGCTGTTCTCAAAGGTTAAATATATCACAAATCCTATTTCTGTCAGATATGCTGCACAGATTGATTTTTCAATCTCAGTAATCTTTCAAACCCCGCATCCATTCCGGCCAATCGTCTTCCGTTACACCGCCGGCCCGAGTCCAGATGTCCCTTATGTTATAGTTTTTGTGCCATTTTAAAGTCCATAACTCTTTAAGATCGACCTTTCTGACAGACCAATCCAAGAAAACGCTATTTACGGTATAACTGTGCCGGTTCAGGCAAACCCGCCTGATTTCATTCCTTCCGGCCAAATCTGAAGTAGAACCATCAGTAGGCGGAGGACTATCAATCGAGTGCACCCAGACATCATACCAATAGCAGTCAAGAAACAATGGGACGGTATTTGATTGTGGAACACCGAATACATGCCTCCAGTAATTCGAAGATTCACCTTCGCTTACCGGTCGATTACAGAGCCACTCATTGAAACCGTAGCTGGCATACATGCCGTCATCGAATTTACCCCAGGCAGCAAGTGGATTTAGGCCACCTTCGGTCAACGGTTTTACCGCCATAGGGCAGAGTCGAATCTTATCGTCTTTATAGTAATCCCGAACTACCGCCGGCCATCTGCCACCACCCGTCTGACTTTCTCCGCCCGCTCCTCTCTGAAAATGGCCTTCGTTATCTTGGGCATAAGTCATCCAAATTACACCCCATTGGTGCATATTCGACTGGCATGCCGCACCTTTTGCCAATGATTTAACCCGAGTAAGGGCGGGCATTAAAATTCCCATCAGCAATGCAATAATAGCGATTACGACAAGAAGCTCTATCAAGGTAAAGCCCGCGATTGAAAAACGATTTCTATAACCTGATTTGTTCATAACAATCTCCTTCAAATCGAGGTTGAAAAAAACTTTTTAAACATACTAAAGACGATGAAAAAAAATCTCGCCTTAATCCAGCTACGCCACAGGTAAATGGTTGCCCATGTCTTTCTTCTAACTTCTTATCAAACATCATAACCGAATGCGGCATAAATTTCCCCCATTTTTTACAACATACTCTTAACAAAGACCTTATACGAGAGAAATCCCCTGATTTAAAGATCAATTTAATTTTTCACATATCACTTTTTTATGTTACATTCGGTACGATTTTACACAATTACATATAATATTATATTTGTTATGTCTATAGAATCAAGCTTTTTTTAAGTAGAATTGATATTTAGGTTATGTGAAAAAGGGTTGAAATGCCCGTTTTTTTATGAAATAATGGGCTTTATTATGAAATTACAGACTAAAAAAATAATTATTCCAGTTATATCGGTTCTCATATTAGCCGGTTTAGCAAAAGCGGATATCGAAAGCCGGATCAACGATATTATCAGTCGCTCTTCGGTCCAGGCGGTAGCATTTTCCATCCATATAGCAAGGGCAGATTCCGGTGATACTATATATGAGCATGATGCACAAGAATTAATGATACCCGCCTCAAATATGAAGATAATAACCGCCGCGGCGGCGTTAAAGTATTTAGGTGCCGATTACGAGTATAAAACAAAAGTCGGCCTCTGCGGCAATAAACTGGTGATAATAGGCGGCGGTGATCCGCTTTTAGGTGACGAGCAAACAGATGCCAGGTACGACCGGGAAAAAGGCTGGATATTCGAGGATATAGCTCAGAAGCTGAAATCCACTGATATAACATCCATAGAAGATATTATTGTCGATACCGGCGTCTTTGATAACGAGTGTGTTCACCCGAACTGGCCGGCCGAGCAGTTAAATCGTTCCTACGCTTGCGAGATAAGCGGTCTGAACTTCAATGTCAACTGTGTTAAAATCAGTGCCAGAAATATTGCCGGGCAAATCAACATTTCAATAGAACCGCAAACCTCCTTTATGACAATTATCAATGAAGTTAAGCCGATAACAAGCGGTGCTAGCGCTCTGGGGACATACCGGAACCGTCAGCCGAATAAAATCATTGTTCACGGTGAATGCAGGAATGAAGTCGGACCGATTGAAGTTGCCATAGAAAAACCGGCCGCTTTTTTCGGCTATCTTTTGTTTGAACATCTGGCAAGAGCCGGAATAAGCACGAAAGGAATGTTAATTGAAAAGGTCTCAGATGAATATAACGATTTCAGGCTGCTTGCCGAATATAAAACATCTATGAGAGACTGCCTGGAGCGTTGTCTTAAAGACAGCCTGAATCTCGGAGCCGAATCACTTCTGAAAACTATCGCTTCGGTGAATAATCCGGACGGCAAAAATGGAAGCTGGCAAAAAGGACGAGAACTTCTCGGCGAATATCTGGTGGGACTTGACATTACTCCCGAAAGTTTCAATATCGATGACGGCAGCGGCCTGAGCAGGCAAAATAAACTAAGCGCCTACGTAATAACTAAAGTGCTTTTAGATGTTTATCATAGTGATAATTGGGAAATGTACAAAGATTCGCTCGGAATAGGGGGGGTGGACGGCACCAAATCAATTGCAGATAATTTCAAGGAGGAAAAATACAAAGGTAAAATACTGGGCAAAACCGGTTATATAAACGGTGTAAAATCACTGTCTGGAATATGCGTTACGGCAAAAGGAGATTACATATTTTCAATTCTCACAAACAATGCAAACGGTTTGACCCGCCCGGCAATAAATGAAATCGCGCAGGCGATTATAGACGATACTCTTGCCGATAACGGACAGTAATTTTTATTAATAAAACAAAATGTACGTAAAGAGTTTGTCGTCCAATTATCACCATTCGGCAAGCTCGCCGAGTAACTCTTCGACCAAATCTTTCATAGTGACAATACCGAGAGGTTTCTCGCGGCCTGCGAGTCCGGCCCTGGTCACCAAAAGTATTTCACAGTTCTCCTTTTGCATATAGTTTATCGCGTCAATAACAGTTGTATCGGCATCAAGCTTATCAAGCGGTTTGATATAACTGTAGAGATTATCGAATTTTTCCGAGGAGCTTAAAGTCTCGTATATGTTTATAAATCCTAAAATATTTCCGGGCTGTTTTTCTATGACCGGCAACCGTGTAAAGACGGAAGTCTCAAGAACGCCCAAAAGGGCCGAATTGTCGGAATTGACGTCGATAGTTCGGACTTTGTCGAACGGAATCATTACCAACCTTATACGAACATTTGAGACCTTCACAAGGCGATTTATGATATCTGTCTGAACGGAGCTGAGAATGCCTTCTTCGTGAGTATCATCCAGAATTGCTTGTATGGCGTGTCTCTGCGCGGTTGTTATGACTGTCTTTGAAGAAGCGGACGAGCCGCTTAATCGCGAGAAAAAGGCCGATATGAACTTTAGCATGGGTATAATGCCCGATGCCGATAAAAGTTTGTGAAAAGCGTAAAGTACCGGCGCCACAAAAAGCATGAGCGAATCCGAACGATAAAAGAATATATTTTTCGGTATCAATTCTGAAAAAATAAACAATATCGGGGTGGTAAATAAGGCTGTTATTATTTCTACCGTATGTTCGGTTTCTACCATACTTAAGAGTATTCCGGCAACAATACTTGTGGCAAAATATTGGGCGAGATTTGTGCCGAGAAGCATTGACAAAAGTAATCCCGGACTATCGTACAGACACCTGCCGAGTATTACATATTTAAGACGTCTTTTCTCAACACCCAGCCGTAAGCGAAGTCTGCTCAGCCTGTAGAGACCGGTTTCCGCACCGGAGAAAAGGCCGGCCAAGACAACGAAGAAAAAAAACAAAACTATTAGAAAAACACTTTTAATCATCAGTTTGATAAAGATTCAAAAGTTAACTTGACAGTCTCGATTCGATGTTTGTGTACGTTTTCCACTGTAAACTTAAGATTCTTCAGGTACGCTATATCGCCGTTTTTAGGAATTTTTCCAAGCAGGGCGGTTACCATCCCTCCAATTGTCACCTGTCGAATTTCCGCCAAGTCGATGCCAAAAACTTCAGCCCATTCATGCGTTGCCAGGTTACCCGCCAGCCGATATTCGAAAGGACCTATTTGCTCGATAGGCTCGATTTGGTTTGTTGTTTCTATATGTCCGAACAATTCTTCGGCGATATCCTCGAGCCGAACGGAGCCGGCGATTCCCCCGTATTCGTCCACGACTATCGCCATATCTGTTTGAGATCTGCGGAAAAATTCCAGGAGAGATTCCACTGTTTTTTGCTCCGGCACAAAAAATACCGACTGGACGATTCTGTCCAATGAAATCTTCCGGTCGAGTAAAAGCTGTCTGAGATGGACTACTCCGACGATATTATCTATGGAATGTGCATAAACGGGAATTTTCGTAAGATGATTTTTTTGCATTTTCTTACGGGCTGCATGACCAGAATCTGTCACGGCACATGCAATCATATCCACGCGAGGTTGCATAACATGCCGCACCTTAAGAAAACCGAGCTCGATAATTTCAGTAAAAAGTTTGTTTTCATCATCGGTAATCAATCCCTTCCTTTTGGTTGTTTCTATGAGTGATTTGAACTCGCTGACGGTAATCGCGCCGGGATTTCTCGACGGGCCTAATACCAAACGCAAAACAGGCTCCAGGATTAAGAATTTGAATAAAAATCCGATAGGAGTGAATATATGAAGCCAGACAAAGACCGGTAGGGCGAAAACTATACTCAAGGATTTCGAATTCGCAAATGCTATCGATTTAGGCAATATTTCGCCAAACAGGACCAATGCAACGAAACTTATAAAGGCGACAATTGTTCCGGCCAAGACACTATGTTCGTTAATCCTGACCGCCAGGACGCTTGCGGCGGCGAAAAAAAGCACATTGACAGTCATATTGCCGAATAGAAAACAGTTGAGCAGTTGCCCGGGTTTATTCAGCAATCTCCCGGCCAAATTCGAAAGCCTGTGTTTGGATTCTCGCAGTTGTTTAATTTGCCTCCGCGACAGATTGGAAAAAGCGGTTTCGGCACCTGAAAAAAAAGCCGAGCCGCATAAAAGCAAAAGCATTAAAACAATTTGATAAGCCTGCTCAGGCATCAGTTATTACCCTATTGAGGTTTGGGCAAAATAATCCTGAATTTAGTCCCGACGGCACGTTCGGATTCCACCGAAATCAGACCATCGTGTCCCTCGATTATCCTTTTGCAAAAAGCCAGGCCGAGTCCGGCTCCGGAATGTTCGGATGATGGATTTTTGTCATTTTTCGTCGTGAAAAACGGATCGAAAATATATTTCAGGTCGGAAGGTTTGATACCGTCGCCCGTATCAGAGATTTCTATTTCAATTGTATCGTTTTTATCAACAGCCTTAATAGATAAAAAACCGCCGCGAGGTAACATCACTTGACGAGCATTGAGTATTAAATTCATAAAAACCTGTTGAATTTGAACAGGTACGGCCCAAATTTTCAGCCCTTGTGGAATTTCTTTTTGAACGGTTATCCCGTCTTTTGCAAAATCCCGGCAAAGACATCCGAAAACATCATCAATGAGAGATTGAAGTTCTGTTTCTTCCTTTTCCTGGGTTTGGCCGTTTGCCAAAGCGAGCATACTTTCCATAATACCGGAGGCACGCTCGCAGTTTTTAACTGTCTTTTTCAGTGCTTTTTCACAAAGGGCTTTATCATCGATATTATTTGTCGCCAGGGCGGCATAACTTTTCAGAGGCGTTAGCAGATTATTAATCTCATGGGCTATCATATGACTAATCGTGCCGATATTGGCAAGATGTTGAAGCCGGTCAAGCTGGGATTTTAAGGCGTCATTCTGTTTCTGCTGATCTTTTACAAGTTTATGTAAACAAATGCGTTTTTCCGTAATACTTGCCAATTATCCGCTCCTGTTATAAAATTCTGTCGTTTTTTGAAGAATTCTTAAAATATATTATCTATTTTAACGCAAAACCATTACATATATCAGTATCGACTATTAATGTGGTTTTTCTTGAAAGATGGTGATTACTCCGGCTAAGATGCAATGTTCGATTTTATATGTTATAATTCAGCCGGCAACAGCATATAATATATCCGGGATACTTTAGTACCGATGAATACACAAAGTATATTGGAAGAACTTTTGGGATTATTGGAGTCTAACGGCGTAGTAATTCGCAACGAACCGCTCGGCGGCGAAGGCGGAGGACTTTGTTCTATAAAGAAAGAAAAGATATTTTTTCTCGATACACAAGCTCCGTCGGCGGTGACCGCGGCAATCTGTGCCGAAGCAGTCTCAAGAATAGTGGATATAGAGCGAATATTTATAAAGCCGGAAGTTCGACAATTTATCGAGATTCACAGCGGCAGTGAAAAGGAGCAAATATAGATGTCGATGAAAAAAGCGGCTATTATGGTTGATGATATGTACCAGGTTCTTGAAGTATGGTATCCTTACTATCGATTCAGGGAAGGGGGGGTGGATGTCAATTTGATTGCGGCGGAAGCTAAAAAAGAATATCATTCCAAAGAAGGATACCCTTGTATTTCCGAGATCGCGGCGGGGCGGGCAAATGTCGACCACTTCGATTGTATGGTTGTGCCCGGAGGTTTCGCGCCGGACTTTATGCGAAGAAGCCCGGAAGTCATCAAGTTTGCAAATGATATGGTCAATGCAGGAAAAATTATCGCCGCTATATGTCACGGCGGATGGCTGTTGTGCAGCACGAAGATATTCAAAGGCAAAAAGGCAACATGTTTCATGGCAATCAAAGATGATATCATCAATGCCGGCGCCGAATATATAGACGACGAATGCGTTGTTGACGGCAACCTGATAACGTCCCGCAAGCCGGATGATTTACCGGCCTTCTGCACGGCGATATTAAAGGCTTTGTCAAAAGAATAAAACGGCACTTAGGAGTGTTTTAAATGAGCAAGCTTAAAGAACAAGATAAAAAGCCAACGGTTTTGGTTGTGGATGATAATCAACAGAATCTCGAACTGCTTCAGGCGTACCTTGAAGATGTGGAATGCCGAACAATTTCCGCCGGTGACGGTCTGGAGGCATTAAAAATCATCGGCGAAGATGCGCCCGATCTGATTCTTTTGGATGTTATGATGCCTAAAATGAGCGGCTTCGAAGTCTGCAAAAGATTGAAAAACGATCCCAAGACCGCCGATATCCCCGTCATTATGGTTACCGCGCTTAGCGAATTCGGTGACATAGAGCGTGCAATCGACTCCGGCACGGACGACTTTTTAAGTAAGCCCGTCAACAAGCTCGAACTGCTGACCCGTATCAAAACAATGCTGAAACTCAAGCATCTCAGCGACAAGCTCGAACGAACCCTGGCATATCTCAGCGAGATAGAAAAACAGGCACAAATGGCAAAATCAGATTAAAATGATTTCTTTAGCCCCTATAACCAGCTTCTAAAATCATAACAATCG
>JAFGBG010000106.1 GCA_016933295.1 Sedimentisphaerales bacterium
AATCACAGGCTCGGTAGTTCCGGCAAAAAAAGCTATCAGCCTGAGTGCCTCAGATGAACTAAGGGCGGATTTCTTTTGCCAGCGTCGTGAGCTGGGTGTCCTGAATATCGGTCAGGCCGGAACTGTAACAGTTGACGGCACCGATTATGCCATGTCCAATAAGGACGGGCTTTACATCGGACGTGGTTCGAAAGATATATCCTTCAGCAGCAACGACCCAAAGAATCCCGCAAAGTTCTACCTGCTCAGTTATCCGGCACACACGGATTATCCGACAAAGCATATCAAAATGTCCGAGGCCGAACCGGTAGAGCTTGGTACGATAGAAGCCTCCAATAAGCGTACTATTTATAAGCTCATTCATCCGGCGGGAGCAAAAAGCTGCCAGTTGGTAATGGGCTTTACGGAACTGGCACCGGGCTGCGTATGGAACACTATGCCGCCGCATACTCATGAACGACGCATGGAAGTATATTTGTATTTTGATATCGCCGATGACACGCGTGTCTTTCATCTGATGGGCAAGCCGGATGAAACTCGCCACATCGTGGTTGCCAACGGGCAGGCCGTAATTTCTCCGAGCTGGTCGATTCATTCGGGAGTCGGCACCGGCTCGTATACTTTTTGCTGGGGCATGGGTGGTGAGAATCAGGCGTTTGACGATATGGACCATTTAACAATTGATAAATTGAGGTAAGATAGAAATGATTTTGGATAAATTTAAACTCGATGAAAAAGTAGCTATTGTTACCGGCTCTGCAAGAGGACTGGGACAGGCAATAGCGATTGGTTTGGCCGAAGCCGGCGCAGATGTCGCTCTCGTGGATATCCTTGATATGAGCGGGACGAAAAAGGAGATTGAAAAGCTTGGCCGGAAAGCCCTTGATATAAAAGCTGATTTAAGTAAAAAGGAGTGTGTCGAGACAATTGTTGACAGAACGGTCAAAGAGTTTGGCGGAATCGATATACTGTTTAATAACGCAGGGATTATCCGCCGGGCTCCCCTGCCGGAATTCACGGAAAAAGACTGGGATGATGTCATGAATATTAATATCCGCACTCTTTTTTTCCTTAGCCAGGCTGTCGGCAGAGTCTTTATCAAACAAGGACGCGGCGGTAAAATTGTAAACACTGCTTCCATGCTTAGTTTTCAGGGCGGCATTTATGTCCCTTCCTATACTGCATCCAAGAGTGCAGTGATGGGTTTGACTCGCCTGTTGGCCAATGAGCTGGCCCCGTATAACGTTAATGTAAACGCAATTGCACCCGGATATATGGCAACTGATAATACCAAGCCCCTGCGTGAAGACCCCGCGCGGAACAAGGCGATTCTCGAGAGGATTCCCGCCGGTCGTTGGGGCGAGCCGGAAGACCTAAAAGGAATTGCTGTTTTTCTGGCTTCGGCCGCATCGGATTATATGCAGGGTTACACCGTTGCCGTTGATGGCGGATGGCTCGCAAGATAAAAGTCGGAAACTATTTTTTCAACAATTCTGCAATCTGCAGACCGGCCATAATAAACGGCCCAACCGCTTTGGGATCGTTATCACGAATCGGCTCGCTCATATAATACTCGTAACTGCCGTCGCGGCCGTAACCCAGGCCACCCACGATAACGCAGCCGGTCAGGTCGATGCTCCCGTCGGCGTGCACTTCCACGAAATCACGGACGATCCCTTCGTAGGCCTTCAGCACTGCGGCGCCATATTTATCTTTTGGCAGATAGCCGTCATTGATACCTTTGCTCAGGGCATAGGTGAACATGGCCGAGGCCGACGATTCCCGATAATTGCCGGGTGCTCCGGCCTTATCCAATATCTGCCACCAAAGACCAGTCTCTTTATCCTGATACTTCAAAAGGGTTGCCGATACGTCCTTCAAAATATCGATAATGGGCTGTCGCAGGTCCTGGCGATCTTTCGGGATGATTTCCAGCGTATCGACAAGCGCCATGCAATACCAGCCGAAACCACGACCCCAGAAATGCTTTGAAAGTCCCGTCTTGGGATCGGCCCAGCCTTGCTCTTTTTTCTCATCCCAGGCATGATAAAACAGGCCCGTTTTAGGATCCCGACAATGCTTGCTCACTATTACAAATTCGTTGACCGCCTCATCGATGTGCTGGCCGTTGTTGAAAAGCACTTCATATTCGGCCAGAAACGGCATGCCCATGTAAACCCCGTCCAGCCACAACTGATAAGGATAACGCTTCTTGTGCCAGAATCCCCCTTCGCTTGTACGAGGATGATCCTTGAGCTGCAGCCTTAATAAATCCGCGGCTTTTTTATAATTTTCCTTGCCCGTATGACGCCACATTCGCAGCACCATCTTGCCTGAGTTAATCTGGTCGATGTTGTAACTGTTAATATCATAAGTCTCGATGCCGCCGTCCTCACCGATGAAAGAACCTATCACCCGCTCGGCGAAATTGCGGTAAAACATATTTCCGGTCGCATCGGCCAGGTCATCGTAGGATTGATTGATCAGTCCGGTCGTGTAACCCCATCTCGCTCCCGAAGGTTGACCATCCATTCTTTTTAACGCCAAATGCTCGCCATACTCAGCTATCTGCGAGTTGGCCATGCGTTTGCTCCAGGCCAGCGCCCGCTCGGCATTGATCGGATACTGCTTGGTCATCTGGCCCGCCGATGTCCACTTACGCACTCGCAGGGGAACCGTCAGGTCGCGGCACTGCTTCTTCACATAGTCCAGAAACTCCGCCTCTGTTTTGATGCCCCCGGGCTCCTCACCGTCCCAGGCTGCCAGAAAATAATAATCCACTTCGTTCGAACCGCCCGTACGCAGCGTTACTAAGTAATTGTTGTCATCCGTAGTCAGCTTGCCAACATCTCTGTGCTTGAAAATCACCGCCATCCCAAGATTGCCTCCGGCCAGGCTCTGTTTTCCCCAGGTGGCCATGTAGGAATACGCCTCCCCTGTAATAGACTCGAGATCGCCCTGATAATAATTGACTCCCGGGAGCTTCACGATCCCGGTGCACAAAATCGGCAAACGCTTGCTCAGCTTCAGCTCCACATGCGCCAGCCGGCTGCCCGCATGCATCGATACCTTCGCCGTGATATCTGTATTATTGCCGGCAACCTGCCAGTTCAGATAACCGATTTCATAGCAGGCATAAACAGGGCCGTTGCTCAGAATCCGGCAGAACGATCCGTCAAAATCCGATACCCTGAGTGCCTTCTGCCCGTCAAAATATCCGTAGGAGCCTAATCCCAGAGCATCGCCCACTTTCAGTATATCCGATCCCCAGGCTGACGGCTCATGATAGGAATCAAAACCATCCTGGCCCACGCCGGGCAATACCATCGAAGTCGTTTTCTTCCCGAATATATCGATCCCGTTGCGCCAGTCCAGATATTGCCGGTAGCCGACTTGTTCCGACTCGATTCCCGGTCCCTCGTAGCGGATATACCATGAGTGGTCGCTGTGTTCATGTGGTACATCCAATCGCTGTACATTCACAAAATAACCTTCCATATACTCATGCGAACCTCTGGTCAAATCACCAGATGATTTGCCTTCTTTCCAGTAACCGCCCACCTTCTGCGATATCTCGGCATAAACCCGCTGCGGCATGGCCTGCGCACGAGCCGCCACTGCATCACAATAGACTTCGAAATGCTTGACCTCGGCCGGTTTGTAATCGCTCAAAACCAGCAGAGTGTCCACCACCCCGTCGCCGTCCGTATCGATTACCTGGCTCTGTGTCTGCACCGACTTTTCCTCCACTACCAGGGATTGGCCCCGGCTATCGTCGGGCACCAGTCCAAGGCCTTCCAGATCCAGGTACACTGCCGCATCCTTGCGCGCATAATCCGCCGAGTTCGAAAGTTCCAGCCTCGCTATCAGCTCGCGTGGTTGAATCTGCAACTGAGCTTGGCCTGTCACGCTCATTAGCAGAAATGTAAGTAAACAAACAATTGCAGACAGGCTCAGGCCTCTCCGTTGACGATTTTCTTTAGAGATTACTGATAGGTAAATTGTTTTCATAGCCATAGATGTCCTCATTGATAGGAAAATTGTTTTCATGTGATATACCAAGTTTTCTAACACAAAAAACTGTCGTATTTATACAACATTATATACTGTTCGCACAAGAAAAAGCTCGAAGACGGGAAATATTTATTTCACATTTTCCATCACTATTATCCCGTGATAACTTTAATAACAGCAATTGGTTACAAAGCTCACCGAATTCGTTTTGCGGAATCCCGTGTTATTTCAAATTTATGCCGATTATACTATTTCAGGTACCACAAACGGCTCACGATAGGAGCATTTGAGATACTGATTGGCTTTGTCGGCGTTTGCCCCGACGAATTTTTCCTGCCGGCGGTCATAAGCCAGCTCCGGCCCAAGGATAAACGGCTGTTTCACCAAATCTACGCCGTTGCCGCCAAGCTGCTCGACCACGTCGTTAAGCGTATTGATGGCGTCTTCGTGTGCCTTCATACTCTCGCGAATCTCCTCTACGGGAGCTTCTGCGCCGGCCCGGAACGCGGCGTTGGCCTGGTGGCACATAGCCGTGCTAAGATGACCGACTTCGATTTCCGCGTTGAGGTCCTCCCTGCGGCCGCTGCGAAGTGCCTTAATAAAATTCCGGGCGTGGGAAGCCCCGCCGTCGCCTTTGTATTGATAGGCTCGTTTGTTGTCCTTGTCGTAATACCAGCCGCCGCCGCGGGCAATCTGGATGTGGCCATCCTCGCACATGATATAATTGCCTTCCCGCATACCCAGATAAACGGCGCCGGCTGACCCGCCGCGACGTTGGGGATCGGGCAGATTCCGTAACTCGACGACAACTTTCAAACCGTCATAGTCGTACAGGGCGAAGTGCATATTCGGCGTCTGGCCGTTATCGTCCCAGACAAAACGGTTCCCCGCCGTCACCACCTTGTTGGGGACATCGTTCCAGCCCATAATATGTCGCAGGTCGTCGATATAGTGCACTCCCCAGTTGGCCATATCGCCGTCGCCCCAGTTCCACTGCCAATGCCAGTCGTAATGGAAGCTCTTTCGCATAACCGGTGTCATCGGAGCCGGGCCGGCCCAGAGATTATAGTCGATATAGTCCGGGACGGGCTGAGGCTCGGTGACTTTTCCTATCGGGCCACGGCTGTTCGTGTTCAGTCTGGAGCAGTGGATCCATTTGACTTTGCCGTATTTGCCGGCTTTTATGTCGCGGGCGGCTTCCCGTACCGCCGGACACGAACGATGCTGCGTCCCGGCCTGCACGATGCGATTATATTTTCTTGCCGCCTCGACCATTTTTCGCCCTTCCCAGATGCAATGGCTTACCGGCTTTTCCACATAGACATGTTTGCCCGCCTGGCAGGCAAGGATCGCCATAAGTGAATGCCAGTGGTTCGGCGGCGAGATAATAACGGCATCGACGTCTTTGCGATCGAGTATTTCACGGAAGTCAACGTATCCTTTAACATCCGAATCACTCCTGGAATATTTTTTCTTGAACTCTTCGATATGCCGGTTCAGACGCTGCCGGTCCGGATCGCAAAAGGCGACGATATTAACGCCA
>JAFGBG010000107.1 GCA_016933295.1 Sedimentisphaerales bacterium
AAAAAGTCAAATCGCAAAATTATAGCCTGTCGGCTTGAATATAATATCCAACGTATTGAGCAGCTCTATATTTTTGAATTTTGATATATGTTTTTGCTATTTTCTCTTTGATATTGGCTATTTACGTAACGTAAGTCTTTGTATAACAAGGAAAAGCGTACAAACAGGAAGCAGGACACAAAAGACAGGAGTGATTTGAAAAAACGAAGCCAATTTTAACGACAGAATACAGAACACAGAATACAGGAGACAGAAGAAAGAATGTTTATAAGTATCTGTCTAATATGGACATACGATGCCATCATTCCGGCGGAGTCCTTGAATGATTCGCTCAAAACAAATAAAGATTGGCCCAAAAACGAAGCCAATTCAAACCCAATCAAAGCCAATTTTGGCCGGAAAGTTTTGCATTCCAACGGCAAATCGGTTATATTTCCGGGTTCTAAATTATAGACGGAACTCAGTACGGACTTGTGAGAATAAAAACGGTTAAACGATGTTGGAACACGAAGTTAAAATCCCGGCAATGCCCGAAACAGGCTATCAAATCAGGATAGGCGCCGATATTCTCGGCTCATTGTGGCCTGAGATTGAATCAAGCTTCGGCAAGCTCAACAAGTTTATCGTTACCGATGAGAATCTGGTTTCCGCCGGTCATTTGGAAAAGCTCACAGGTCAAAGAAATATCCCGACTTACGTTATAAAACCCGCCGGCGAAACTTCAAAACATATCAATACGGTAATTTCGATTATCGAAGCCATGGAAAAGGTAAAACTGGGCAGAGATACGCTTATCTTGGCTCTGGGCGGCGGGACTGTCGGAGATATTGCCGGTTTCGCCGCGGCGATTTTCAAAAGAGGCGTACCCGTCATCCAGATACCCACAACTACCGTCTCCCAGGCGGATTCGGCGGTAGGCGGCAAAACGGGCGTCGATTCCAGCATAAGCAAGAATGCTTTCGGGGCGTTCTGGCATCCGGCGGCGGTTTATATCGACGTTGCGACCCTGGTCACACTCGACGAGAGGCAGTTCCGAGCCGGACTTGTAGAATCGGTAAAGCACGCAATTATAGCCGATGCTCGATATTTCGATTTTCTCGAAACAAATCTCGATTCGATTCTGCAGCGAAAAACCGATGTATTGGAGACGATTGCATATAAAAACTGCCGGATTAAGGGCGAGGTTGTCGAGGTCGATCCACTGGAGAAAAATCAAAGAAGGATGCTGAATTACGGCCATACCATCGGCCATGCCGTCGAGGCCGCCAGCGGATTCGAGCTTTTGCACGGCGAAGCGGTCGCAATAGGTATTATCGCCGCGGGAATGATAGAAATCGAGATGGGACTATCCCAGCCGCAGAGGCTCGAGAGAATCAGGCGGATTCTCGAAAAACTCGAAGTTCCGGTAAAACTTCCCGGTAATTTAGCCGAAAATCAGTTGATTGAAATAATAAAACACGACAAAAAGGCCGTAGATAAATGGCCGAGATTCGTGCTTGTAAGCGATATTGGTCGGGTATATTCTCAAAACGGACAATTTGCCGTAGAGGTTTCCCGCGAATTGGTTGAGAAAATATTGAAACAA
Organism: Sedimentisphaerales bacterium; assembly: GCA_016933295.1. Classification (GTDB taxonomy): domain Bacteria; phylum Planctomycetota; class Phycisphaerae; order Sedimentisphaerales; family Anaerobacaceae; genus JAFGPS01. The sequence continues at coordinate 1,586 of JAFGBG010000107.1, forward strand.
CTTTAGAGAACATTTTTTGAAGGTCGGATTATGTACAGAGAGCAAATAAAAGTACTGGATTGCACAATCAGGGACGGCGGGCTTATCAATAACCATTATTTCACCGACGATTTCGTCCGTGCCGTCTATCAGGCTCTTTCCAAAAGCGGCATCGATTATATGGAATTCGGCTATCGCAGCAGCAGAGAGCTTTACCCGCCGAAAGATTACGGCGCATGGAAATACTGCGACGACCAGAAGATTCGCGAAGTCATCGACGGAATCGAATCCGATATCAAAATCAGCGTAATGGTCGATTCGTACCGCGTTAAGGAGCAGGAATTCGCCCCCGCCGACCAGAGCCCGGTGGATATGATTCGTGCCGCGACCTATGTCAAATATATCGACAGCGCGATAGATTTGATTAATAAATGTCACGATCTCGGCTACGAAACAACCTGCAATATCATGGCTATATCAAAGGAGCTTGAGCCGGACCTGGTCGAGGCGCTCGACCAGCTCGCTAAAACTCCGGTTGACGTTGTTTATGTAGTCGATAGTTTCGGGGCTTTATACTGCGAGCAGATCGAGTATATGGTGAAGCTCTACCAACAGCACCTGCCCGGCAAAACAATCGGCATCCACTGCCACAACAACCAGCAGCTCGCATTCTCCAATACCATAGAGGGCATTATACACAACGCCAATTACCTCGACGGCTCCCTGTTCGGCATCGGCAGAGGTCCCGGCAATTGCTGCCTCGAGCTGCTCATAGGTTTCCTGAAGAATCCGAAATTCAACCTTACCCCGATTCTGAAGGTCATCCAGGATTATATGATACCGATGCGTCAGGAAATCGAGTGGGGCTATATCATACCCTATTTTGTAACCGGCATATTGAACGAGCACCCACGCTTTGCGATAGAGCAACGTCAGACTGAAGATAAAGACAAATACGCAGAGTTTTATGAAAAAATGCGTCTGCCGCAGGAGTAGTTTTTCTATTTTCTGAATCGGTTTCAGTGCGGCAAAAGTATTTTTTCTTGCCTTTTGTGCCGTTTCGGGTAGATTTTAAAAAAATCAAGCTCCGCCCGGTGTGGAGCGGCAATAACAAAAAAACCGGAGAATTGGTTATGATAGGCAAAAAAATAAGACTCGAAAGAATCATCGACCGCAATTCGCGCAAGACGGTCATTATTCCAATGGATCATGGTGTCACCGTTGGGCCTATTGAGGGCCTGGCCGATATGCGGACGACAATCAGCAATGTCGTTGCCGGCGGCGCCAACGCAATACTTATGCACAAGGGAATCGTTCGAGCCGGCCACAGAGGTACGGGCAATGACGTCGGCCTGATTGTTCATCTTTCCGCCGGCACGTCGTTAGGCCCCGATCCTAATGCGAAAGAGCTGGTTTGCACCGTCGAAGAGGCAATCAAGCTCGGCGCCGACGCCGTCAGCGTGCATATCAATCTCGGCGCCGATACTGAAAAAGAGATGCTTCGTCAGTTAGGGCATGTTGCGGAAAGATGTTCCACGTGGCAGATGCCTCTGGTCGCGATGATGTACACACGTGGACAGAAAATCAAAGACGAATACGACGTCAATAATGTCAAGCTCGCCGCCAGGGCCGGAGCGGAGCTCGGCGCCGATATTGTCAAGGTCGTATATACCGGCAGCCCCGAAAGTTTTGCCGAAGTGGTCCAGGGCTGCCCGGTGCCGGTCGTAATCGCGGGCGGGCCGAAAATGAGCAGCGACGAGGAAATCTTCCGAATGGTCGAAGGCGCTTTGGCGGCCGGGGCGGCTGGACTTTCGATTGGCCGCAACGCATTCCAGCACAAGAATCCAACAAAGATGGTTCAGGCGCTTAGTCAAATGGTTCATAACAACGCCGGTCTCAGCGATGCAATCAAGATGTTAAAAGGCTGATTAAAAAAAGCGACGGGCTTTTGTTTCGCCCGTCGCATATATAAATCGGTATTGTAAAAATCGAAATTTGCCGCGGTTTAGTTGCCGGTTGTTTTTGCTTCGGCGGTCGCTGCTTTGGTCTTTTCGACTTTCTTGCCGGTGACTTCACTGGCGCCCCTTTCCGAATCCATCTGGCCTTTTATGGTTTTGCCGTCCAGCTTACCTTTGAAACTCATCTCGAATGTCATGTCTCCACCGCCCATTACAAGCTTGAAAGTCAACTGCCCGTTTTCGAGCTTGAGATTTGTCATGGGAGTTTCACCACCGAAGGACTCGTAGTATCCCGTCAAATCCGGCTCTACTACCATCATGCTCGTACGAGTACCGAAATCCGATGTCGTTGTCATTTCCCATGTTCCAATCAGTTCGGCGCCGAATCGTTTGCCGTTGGCCTGTATATCTCCCATTTCGCTCTTTAACGTTCCGGTCAGGTCGTTGCCTTTGATTGTGCCCTCATAGGTTGATTCGAACTCGAAGTCTTCGATTTTGCTCTTACGGGTAAGCGAAAGTTTGCCGTTCTCATATTTAATGTTCGATACAGTGTGTTCTCCCATATTCTCAGTCCACTTACCTTCGAACTTTCCATCCTTAGTCTGTGAGATTACAAGCTTGGCGGCGATGTCTTGTTCCATGACCGAGAAATTAATATCCCATTGTCCCAGAGCCGGACAAATCGGTTTCTTTCGAACGCCGGTTGCGTTCATATCACCAAAGTCGCTTGACATCACTCCGGTGATTTTATCGTCTTTAAGAGTACCGGAAAAATCTGATGTGAATTCCTGTTCGCCGAACGAGAGTGTCCGGACGAAAGTCAGCTTGCCGTTCTCGAATTTCACCTTGGAAAGCTCGCTGGAGCCCCACTTGCCCGTGAGAGTGCCGTCAGCTTTTTTGGCAATAGACAGTGTGGCGAAGCTATCCCTGCCGTTGAAATCCATGGTCATTTTCCAATCACCTACGATATCTTCGGCCGCCCATACGAACGAGACCTGCATAAATAATACCAGACAGGTCAATACAAAAAATTTGCCGCTTTTTTTGCCGGTTAGTACATTGTTCATAATTTACCTCCTAAAATTTCCTATTCTCATTTTTTAATAAAAAAACCGGACTCAGTATGTCTATTTAGAATAATATAGAACAGATATAAACACAACTATTTTTAAAAAAGAATCACGTACCGATAAATCCCGCACGAAAGAAGTTGACAAAATAAACCGATATAAGTTTAATATTGTCAAATACTTCAGAATAATTATTTCAGTGGAAACTTGCACATGAAAAAGCTATGGATTAACGTCGTTCCGTATAAAAAAGAGCTTGCCATCGCGGCACTCGAAAGCGGTGCCGAGGCGGTTATTCTTCCTGAGGGCCAAACCGAAACAGTTCGTCAGTTCGGCAAAATCAAGACGGTCGAAAAAAACGGCGATATTAAGCCGTCCGCCAACGTCGAGTTCATAGATATTGCCGGCAAAGATGACGAGGACAAAGCCGCCGCAGTGCCGGCGGAAAAAATCGTGGTCCTTAAAATGCTCGACTGGACGATTATCCCGATAGAAAACCTACTCGCCCGACGCGGCAAAAATATCATGGTCCAGGTCGAAAACAGCGAGCAGGCCAAACTGATGGTCGAGATACTCGAAAAGGGTGTGGACGGCGTCGTGCTGAAAACCGACGATATCAACGAGATAAAAAAGTGTGCCGACATTATTCACGGCATCAGCGAGAAAGTGGAGCTTGTTACGGCCACGATAACGGCAACGAAGCAATTAGGCATGGGCGACCGCGCCTGCTTAGATACCTGCACGCAAATGACACTCGGAGAGGGAATACTCGTGGGCAATACGGCGGCCGGTTTCTTTTTGATACATTCCGAATCCATCGATAACCCATATGTCGCTTCCCGTCCGTTCCGCGTCAACGCCGGAGCCGTACATGCTTATACTCTTACGCCGGGCGGCAAAACAAAATACCTCGCCGACCTAAAAGCCGGCGATGAAGTCATGCTCGTTGATTTTCAGGGCAAAAGCCAGGTTGCTTATCTCGGAAGAAATAAAATCGAGAAACGGCCGATGATGCTCATCGAAGCACAGGCCCAGGGCCGGCCCATCGGCCTGGTCTTGCAGAACGCCGAGACGATTCGGTTGGTGAATCCGGAAGGAAAAGCGGTTTCGGTTACTACCTTAAAAACCGGCGATAAAGTTCTGGGGCATATCGAAAAAACCGGCAGACATTTCGGAATGCAGGTCGATGAGACGCTCATAGAAAGGTAAAACAATGGTCTGGCCTGAAGATTTGCTTAGTATAATTTTAGCCACGGTTTTAGGGGCGGTGATCGGGCTTGAGCGAGAGCTTAGCGGCAAGGCGGCAGGCCTTCGAACAAATCTTTTAATATGTCTCGGAGCGGCGGTTTTTACGATAATCTCCCGTCAGATGGCCGTAGATACTACCGGCTCTATCACAAGAATAGCGGCCCAGATTGTTACAGGAGTGGGTTTTTTAGGCGCCGGCGCTATTATCCAGGACAGAGGCGGCGTACACGGCCTGACGACGGCGGCAACTATCTGGCTCGTCTCAAGCATCGGTATGGCCTGTGGCGCGCGTTTTTATCAGCTTGCGATAATAACTACTATTATAGCGATTGTCGTTCTTATTGGTCTTGCAAAACTGCCCTTGCCGCTGGAACACCAGCGAAAAAAGACGACAAGAACCACCGCCCAAAAGAACGAAGATAATGAATCCGCCGCTTTATGATGTAACCAAATACTGCCGCGAATCAGACTCTTCAGTTTACTCTGCGAATTTATCTTGTGGCGGCTTTTGGCGTTTACCTGATGAAAAAGATATGGCTGCCGCCGGACACGTTTCGATGCAATTCCCGCAGGAAAAGCAATCCGGCACAACTTTATCACGTTTCAGGATGGCATCCATTACAGTTGAGGGACATGCTTTCGAGCACGCCTGACATGAAATACATTTGTCGTAATCGACCTTGATTTTAAAGATACTGATTTTTTCCGCAAGCCAGCCGACCAAACCGAACGGACAGAAGAAATGGCACCACGGTCTGTAAACAAAAAGACTTGCAACTAAAATAAGACCAAGAAATATGCCGCCGACAATGCTTATCGCTTGCGGTTTGAAAATTTTGAAAGGATCGACTGGTTCGACGATATCGAACGCCCACAAAAAAGCTGCAATCGTCAATGCAAGAAAAAATATGATTCGAACGGAATTAGAAATAATAAACGGTATTTTTACCTGGCCGAATAATCCGTTCCTGTCCCTGGAATCCCTGTTGAATCTGAAAATTAAATCCTGGAGTGTTCCGAGCTGGCAGCCCCACGAGCATATAAACTTATTCGCCAAAACGACCATCAGAAGGAAAACGAAAAAAGCAATCAAACGCGGCGGAAAGATGAGTCTTTTCGAGCCAAACAGTACCAGAGCATCCTTTACCGTGCCCATCGGACTCGGATCGCTTCCTAAAATAATCCCAAATATAATCACCGCCGCGGCATAAATCCATTTCCTATTTGATGTGTTAATTTTGCCTTTTCTAAATAAGAAAAAGACGACAATAAGGAAAACTATCCACAATCCCCCTTTAAGCACGATCTTTATCCAGTTTTTGGAAGCATGTTCGGCCTGAAGTGTCAGAACCTGATTTACTTTTTTGCTTATCTGCTGTCGGTTCATCCCAAAATCGAGAACACTTTTATTGAGATCCGCCTGAGATGTAAGATTAAAAATTTCCTTAAGAGTCGGCCTTCTCAGGTTATATTTTTGTCCGAATTGAGCAAGGGTCATATCGTTGTCGATAATGACTGATATATCTTCCGGCAGTTGCTCTTTCTTGCCCGCCCACAGGCGAATTGAAACGACGGATGCCGATACAACAACCATTATCGTAAGGACAAAAGCAATAATAATTCGCCACATCAATAATCTCCTGCATTAATCTTAAGATAACGCCTTATACTATCATCGTACTCGATTGTTCAGCCTATTCGCATATAATTCCAGTTAATTCTTAAATTTATCAATTCTTATTTCATTATTTGAGATACTCCCCCGCCGCCGGCTTGATTTGGTGGAGAAGTTGCCTTAGTATGTTCGTATGAATATTCTCGCACTTGAATCTTATTACGGCGGCTCTCATAAGGCGTTTATCGACGGCTTATCGAAACTCAGCAGACACAACTGGGCCATCCTGACTCTTCCGGCGAACAAATGGAAGTGGCGGATGCGGCACTCGGCGATTACATTCGCACAACAGGTGGCGGAAATCCCTGCAAATCAGCGAAGCTGGGAGCTGATTTTTTGCAGCGATATGTTAAATCTCGCGGAATTTACGGCCCTTGTCCCGGTTGAAGTTGCTTCTTTGCCGAAAGTTATATATTTTCACGAGAATCAATTGACTTATCCGGTCCGGTTCGAAAACGAGAGAGATTACCAGTTCGCGATGACCAACCTGACAAGTGCCCTTGCGGCCGATGCCGTATGGTTCAATTCGCAGTTTCATAAAGATTCGTTTCTTGAGGCCCTGATTAAATTCTTAAAATCCATGCCGGACAATCAGCCGCTCCGAGAAGTCGAAACAATACGCGGTAAATCTTCGATTTATCCGCCGGGAATAGGAGATTTCCCGGAAAGAGCTTCGAGAAAATCCGGGCCGATACGTGTACTCTGGGCCGCAAGATGGGAGCACGATAAAAATCCGGAAGATTTTTTTGCCGCTCTCGAAATCCTGAAAAATAATAATATCCGGTTCGAGATTAGTGTCATCGGCGAGAGTTTTAGGGACCGACCTGAGATTTTTGACAAGGCAAAAACACAGTTCAGTGACAATATCGTTCGATGGGGCTATCAGAAATCGCGCAGCGAATATGAAAAAACGTTGCTCGAAGCCGATGTTGTAGTCTCAACCGCCAATCATGAATTCTTCGGAATCAGCATATTAGAAGCCGTTGCCGCCGGCGCTTATCCGATCGTCCCCGAACGTCTTTCATACCCGGAAATACTCGGTCTCGGCAAGATTGACGGCGCCGAACAGTTCTTCTATGACGGCACGGTTAAGGGACTTGCAGATAGGTTAAGCAATCTTGCGGCACAAATTCAGGCAGGCAAGTTTCCGCCGGGCTTGATAAATCCGACAAGTCTCGTAAAAAGCTTCAAATGGAGAAATCTTGTGCATAAATACGACGATGCACTCGAATAAACCGGACGCCATACCGGCTGAAACATCATTCGTATATTTTTTTACTTTAGCTTATTTACCATTCAACCTTGATTTCATACCACTCGGCGCCGTTGTATTGATTATCATCGATAAATATCGAGAGGGTATAATCATTTTCTTTGCCGGGCTTGGCTGTTATGTCGACATCGCCCCTGCCCTGCAGCCTGGTTAATGTAATCTCATCCAGGTTCTTTTTCGGCATGGCCGGTTTAAAATCGCCGAATCGATTCGACATAAGTCCGTTCCATTCTGGTTTCCATTCTACTCCGTTGATTGTTGTAGCCTCATCGAATCGGCCCTGCCACTTGCCAGGCAAATCATATTTTTGGTGCTCGTACCAAAGCTCATTACCTCTGATTTTAATTGTGTCGGAGCCGTCGATAAAAGCCTTGATCTGAATAGAGCCGTGCGGTGTTCCAAAAAGTGGAAAACTGGAGCAGCCCGTCAAAATCACACAAGTCGAAACAAAAAATGCTACAAAAATATAGTACTTCTTCATAATCAGGCTTCCTTTCATAAGTCTTTGCTTATTGCTCTATTGACATTGAAATACACGGTAAGAATGCGGCATAATTTGTGTATTAAATCTTGTGCCGGTGCGGCCCGGCCCCCGCCGACCTGTCATCATGCGGCGACCACCGGCGGGAGCACCTCCGCTATCGGCGGCAAGGAATTCATCTGAGAGTAAATCCCTCAGCCCGCCAATTTGCTTAGTGACAACAATAACAACATCAACCGGTTCGGACAGAAATGATTCCACGATAAACGTTCCGTTGTCGTAAACAAAAATACTGACATGCGTCGGCCCTTCGACCCGGACGTAAACGTCACTGTTAAGCAATTCTTTATATCGCGTCAGCAACTCATCCGGCAAATTATACAAATCGCCGAAATTCTCGGGAATAGTCATGACATAAAGACTGCCGTTTGCATAACCGGCCGAGTGAAGAATTGGATAACCGATACCACTCACCGAACATGTTACTTCTTCCCAAGAATCATTTGTCAGGTACATTATTTGCGGAATCAGGATATCCGATTTTGCCTGCCGGCTCCCCGCCCTGCCTATTACAAAATCCCTGACTAAAGCCTTTCTGTCCGTATATTCGAGCTCGACAATATCTTCGATACCTTTCCCCTGGAGTGCCTTAAGCAAGCCCGAGGTGATAATGACATCTTTGCCGTTTATGAGCCGACTTTTCATTTTTTCGACGATTTCCGGGTCGAATTTCGCCGATTCGGCCAGAAAGATAATATCCGCATCGGCGGGAAATTCCGGCACGAGATCCATGGCGATGCCGCACATGCCGAGATAATTATGCAAAAAATCCTCACCGGTAGAATGATATGGCTTATAGCTCTTAATTCCGATGGGTTTTCCGAGCCTGCCTAAGAATTTGTCAACCTTCTCGAACGTATGACCTGCGGCACGTGCAATCGTTGTTGGCTGTACCGTCGTTCCGTCTTCCAATGAAACAGGTTTCATCATCTGGTCGAAGTCAAAGCTGGTTTGCATGTCATGCCAGGGCTGTCGGTTTGACGGGCCGATTCGTCGCTGCATTTGCCGGAAATCGAAAAGTGTTATTTCCGGCGCTCTTGCGAAGAGTGTCAACCATAACTGTTCGGCGTATCGGTCGATATATGCCATACCGCCGGTATCTACCCAGCCGCCGCCGTTGCAGCCGGGCTTGATATTCTCGAAATATCGGAAGATTAAATAGCCGAGATATTGCTGCAGATGCTGGTTGCTGCGAACAGGGTCTCTTGTTTCGGTGCCGGTGTAAAGACCGTCGAAAATTTTCGGCTCGGTTTCCAAGTTGAATCCGAGGCCCTGAAAGTGCTCGTACCAGTTCGGATATTTGATTACCATCTTCACATTTGGATTTACTTTTTTTGCCGGATTGACAATCAGCTCTCTCGCGGCTTCGTCCAGTAAATCCAGCCGGTATTGCGTCCAGCTTTTGTTGCCTTTGGCTTCGATGCACAGTTCGCATTTACAGTTTGTGAAGAAAAAATCGTCGAGAATCACTTCGTTAAAATGTTTCGCCGTATATTCGACGATTTCCCGGACTTTTTGCCGGTGTTCGGGATTTGTATAGCAGAAGGTCTCGAAACGGTTTCTCTCACTGACTGTTAAAGTAATGCCTCCGGCGGTTTTTATACCCCTGTCGGCAAAAAATTTCTTTGCTTTAATAAGAGTTTCTTCATCGACGATATTACCGGCGTCACGATATGTCTCGAGATATATCTTATCTATGTGCACCTGTTTTGTCATCTCGTCCCAGCGAGGTTCGAGCCAGCTCAAATCCGCCATCTGTTTCGTCTCATAAGCGCGGGAATAAACTGCTACATCAAAGTTTTCATATTTTTTTGCCGAACAACAAAAAAACAAAGCGGCAAAACATAATATCATCGGCAAAAATTTTTTGATGTATACCTGCATCTTGCACCTCAAATATTGAAAATAACGCCGTTTATTTGATTTGTAATAATAGAACATAAATTGTGATTTTTGAAAATAAAAAATCCTCCCGGCATGTACCGATATCCGACCTTAAAAAGTATTAAATCCGGTGCGGAGAATGTCCCGGAGAGAATTTCGTGTAATAGCGGTGTAAAATCAGAATTGTTTCAGGAAGCGCAAGTCGTTCTCGAAGAACAGGCGAATGTCGGTAATGCCGTACTTTCGCATAGCGAGCCTCTCGATTCCGAAACCGAAAGCCCAGCCGGTATATTTCTCGCTGTCTATACCGACGGCATCGAAAACATTCGGATCAACCATGCCGCAGCCACCCATCTCCACCCAGCTTTCTTTGCCGGATTTGTCTTTGAGAAGCAAATCCACTTCGGCACTCGGCTCGGTAAACGGGAAGAAACTCGGCCTGAAACGCCACTGGGTCTCCGGGCCGAAAAAAGTATGAATAAACTGCTCGATTGTTGTTTTCATATCCACCATGCTGACATCTTCGTCAACAACCAATGCTTCGAGCTGATAAAACATATACATATGTGTCGCATCGACCGTATCCGGCCGATAAACCCGCCCCGGCGCGACAATACGAATCGGTGGCTTTTTATTTTCCATCACCCGAATCTGAATTGTCGAAGTCTGGCTGCGCAGCAAGGTCTGGTCGTCGATGTAGAAATTATCCGCGGGATCTCTCGCCGGATGTTCGGGGCCGATATTCAGAGCAATAAAATTGTGCCATTCGTCTTCGACTTCCGGCCCGTAGGCAACGTCGAAGCCCATTCGCCCGAATATTTCCAGAAGCTCGTTAAGAGTTTGAGTAATGACGTGTTTCCTGCCGATATCCCGTCGCAAGCCCGGCAGAGTAACATCAATCAGCTCTTTTCGCTGTGAATCCTGAGATTTCATCAGGGCGATTTTGAGCTTCTCGAACGCCTGGGTAACCTCATTTTTCACTTTGTTTGCAAGCTGACCGGCATCCGGCTTCATCTCTCGCGGCAGTTTTCCAATCTCGCTGAGCATTTGCGTGATGCGTCCCTTCCGGGCGAGATATTTAATGCGGAATTGCTCAAGAGCCGCCGTATCCGAGACTTTTTTCAACTCGTCGAGCGCGTCTTTGCCGGTTTTTTTAAATTGCTCAAGCATTTATTTTAGGTTGTGTCTAATTATTTACAGGAACAAAGGCGGGTTCTTAAGATTATTTTGCTGCTTTCGCCGCTTCGACGATGGCATCAAATCCCTTCGGATCGTCAACAGCGATTTCACTCAACATCTTTCTGTTCAAGGCAATGTTGGCTTTCTTGCAATCATTGACGAAAGTATTGTATTTTAAACCTCTTTGCCGACAGGCCGCAGTTAATCGTGTAATCCAGAGGCCCCGGAAATCTCTTTTCCTTCTTCTGCGGTCAATTCTGGCGTTTACCGCCGCTTTAACGGCAGCTTCCTTTGCTAATCGATACAGCCGACCGGCGGCGCCGCGATGGCCTTTTACCGCTTTAAGAACTCGTTTTTTTGCCTGATGTCTTGCCGCACCTTTTCTTACCCTTGGCATATCGTTTTTCCTTTATTTACAGAGTCCGATTTTGACTGTTTTAGCCTTGGCACTGCTAATAATAGTCTTGCTGCTTAAACGTCTGCGGCGTTTTGCATTTTTACTGCTCATCAAATGCCCTGTGCCGGAATGACTGCATTTGACTTTGCCGGAAGATGTTATTTTTATTCTTTTCTTTAAACCCTTATGGGTTTTTTGCTTAGGCATTTAATCATTCCTTTTCAATAAAATTACTTCAAATATTATATTAAAAGACCATAGAGTCTATCCAAATTGTTTATAGACAAATATAAACTGAGGAGTTTACGTTATTTGTATCTTTTGGTCAATGCCGGAAGTGTAAATTCTTAAAAAAATATGCGAATTGTAAAAAAAACACCTTTCCCGGGCTGATTTAAATCATCCTAAACTTAAAAAACCACAAATTCACGACGATTTTAATTGGCTTTGCCGGGCTTGTTATGACAACCTGCCGGTTTCTGCCGTAAAAAAGTACCTGTTCGCCGATAATACGCAGGGCAAAACTGCCTCTATTGGTCTTCCTGATCTATTTTTTTGTCGGTGGAAGAAGACTTTTTCGGTACAAGCATAATGGTAAGACGCCTTCCGGCCATTCTTGGGGTTCGTTCAATCTTCGCTAAATCTTCCATAGATTCGGTTATTTGTTCGAGCATCGCATAACCGTGATCTCGATGCAGCATTTGTCGCCCCCGGAAGAACATTGTGAATTGAACTTTATGTCCTTTCTCAAGAAATTCCCGGCCGTGTTTAAGCTTTATTTCAAGATCGTGCTTATCCGTTTCCGGCCTGAGCCTGATTTCCTTGAGTGTGACAGTATGCCGCACGTTCTTCTTATGAGCGTCCCGGACCTTTCGTTTTTGCTCATAAAGCCACTTACCATAATCCATTAACCGACAGACCGGCGGATCACTTGTAGGTGCTACCTCGACAAGGTCAAGACCTTCTTCACGAGCCATAGCCAGCGCCTCGTCTCTGTTTATGATCCCAACCTGATTGTTTTCGCCGTCAATCAGCCGAACGACACTTGCCAGTATTCCTCCATTTATCCTTAATCCTCGTTTACTTATTGTGCGCCACCTTACCTTTCTCAATTAGACTATAAATTTTCAGTTCGACAACATTATCATTATAAGCTACTTATTCTAAAAAGCCAAATCAATATTTTTATCGGCAATTTTACTTTTCACTATCTCCAAAAAGCTATCAATACTTACTGTTTTAGTCTCTTTCATGCCGCGAATCCTTACGTTGACCGTCTGCGACTCGACTTCTTTCGGACCTACAACCAGCATGTACGGCAGTTTCTCGGCGTGGCCCCTGGCGATTTTAGAGTTGATTTTCTCGTCCGAAAAATCGCAGCTACACCGAATTTTTGCATTTTTCAGTATATTCCCAACATTTTTCGCATATTCGTTGGTTTTTTCGCTTATCGGAAGTATCCTGACCTGCTCAGGTGAAAGCCAAACGGGGAAATTCGCGGCGTAATGTTCTATCAAAATACCGATAAAACGCTCGAAAGAACCTAATACAGCCCGGTGAATCATAACAGGTATTTTCTCGGTATTGTCTTTATCGGTATATACAAGTCCGAATCGTTCCGGCATAGAAAAGTCCAGTTGAATCGTACCCAGCTGCCAGGACCTTTTTAGGCAGTCCTCGATGTGGAAATCTATTTTAGGTCCATAAAAAGCGCCGTCGCCTTCGTTAATTTTATATTCGATTGATTTACGCCGGAGGGCTTCTTTGAGGGCATTTGTCGCCGTTTCCCATATTTCGTCCGAGCCGATATGTTTTTCCGGCCTGGTTGACAGCTCGATATGAAAATCCTCGAATCCGAAAGCCTTGTATATCTCGAATGTCAGCTCTATTACCGATATAATTTGCGATTCTATCTGCTCCGGGGTACAGAAAATATGTGCATCGTCCTGCGTGAATTGCCTTACCCTGAACAGCCCGTGGATAACACCGCTGGCTTCATGTCTGTGCACCAGGCCGAGCTCGGCGACACGCATCGGGAATTCGCGGTAAGAATGCTGCCGGGTTTTGTAAACCAGACAACCGCCGGGGCAGTTCATCGGCTTTATGGCAAAATCCGTCTCGTCGAAATTCGTAAAGTACATGTTCTCCTTGTAATTATCCCAGTGACCGCTTTTATGCCACAGCTCCTCGTTAAGTATGATGGGCGTGCGGATTTCCTGGTATCCGTACCTGTCGTGAACGCCTCGCCAAAAATCCACGATTGCATTCCAGATAATCATTCCCTTAGCGTGAATGAAAGCGAAACCCGGGCCGGCATCGTTGAAACTGAACAAATCGAGCTGTTTGCCCAGGACGCGATGGTCGCGTTTTTTCGCCTCTTCTATTCTCTGCAGATAATCATCGAGATCTTTTTTGCTCGCCCAGGCGGTGCCGTAAATCCGCTGCAGCATTTTCTGCGTCGGGTCTCCGTGCCAATACGCTCCGGCAACCGACATTATCTTGAAGCTGCCGATTTTGCCGGTACTCGGCACATGCGGCCCCCGGCACAAATCCTCGAAACCTTCTCCGTGTGAATAAAAACTTATAACATCACTGTCCGCACGGTTGATGTTGTCTGTTTTATATTTATCACCGGCCAGTTTTTTTACGGCCTGGTCCCGCGTCAATTCCATACGAACAAACGGCTGATCTGCTTTTGCTATTTCGGTCATCTTCTGCTCGATACGCTCGAAATCGGCCGGTCGAATCGATTCGTCAAGATCGATATCATAGTAGAATCCATCTTCAACGGTAGGACCATAAACCAACCTGGTATCCGGCCATATACTGCAGATAGCCTCGGCCATAACATGCGCGCAGCTATGACGCATGATTTCGAGACCTTCGCCGTCCTTGAGTGTGATTACCTGAACTTGTATGTCCCGATTATCCGAATCAGGATTTATCGGCGAGGATAAATCTTTAAGTTGCCCGTTTATTTTTACAGCTACGGCGGCCTTTGCAAGTTGCGGACCTATCTGCTCGGCTAATTCTTTCGCCGTTATGCCCTCACTTACCTCCATTTTGCCGCCATCGGGAAGTATCACATTTACCATAAATCGTTCCGATATAAAACTTTTCTGCGTTTATTTTCTGTTTTTAGAGCAAAACAGATTGAATATAAGACCAACAGAGGTCTTTGTCAATGTCAAATATATGACCGATTTATCTGTTGCAATCCGGCGGACTTACGTATATAATATAGAAGCTGTGACAGATTAGAAAATAATAGCGAGGACGGTAAAATGCACGTTAATTTGGTTTTATTCAAAAAAGACGGCACTCAGAAGCCTTTTCCTTTGTCCAGCAATATTACCGTAATCGGCAGAAGGCATGATTGCGATCTGTGTATTCCCCTTACGCTGGTCTCTCGGAGGCACTGTAAGCTAAGTAAAACCGACCAGGCCGTTAAAATTCGCGACCTCGACTCACAAAACGGCACTTTCCTAAACGGCAAACGCATTAAAGAAGCTCCCGTCTCGGCCGGGGATTATATAAGCATAGGCTCGCTGACGTTCCTGCTTCAGGTCAACGGCGAGCCGGAAAAAATAGCTCCGCCGAAACAAGTCAAATCGACATCTGCTCCACAGGCGGCAACAAAAGAGCCTGTAAAAGAACCGGTAAAAGTACAGAAAAATCCTGCGGATGCCCCCTCCGGCAGTTTTCCGGAGCTGGATTTGTCGGATTCATTTATGGACGAGCTTGAAGAGCTTTAGACAGATTCCTATTTTGGAAATTATAGGCGGATATATTTTTAAAAAGTGCAAATTCGGGCAAAGCTTCTGTGTAAAATTTTGCCATTGACAAGCAAAGACACTTTTTTAATTATATACCAGCGTTATCTTCTATATTCACTGAAAGAAAAAAGTCTATGCTATCGTTGGATTGCATTCAAGGTCTTTTGAGAGGCTCATTTGGCTTATTAGCAGCGGAAATAAACTTTATCCATCCAGCAACATCACTGCCTTTCAATCCGATCAAGCTCATATTTCTTGTAATATGGGTATATCTCTGCATTTACTTAATACAATATATGCAGTTCAGCCCCTTGGTGCCGAAAAAGTATAAATTCATAGCTTATATCATTACTCTTTTATCCGGGCCGTTGCTATTTCTCATCCTGTTTATAATAGATACGGCGAAAAAGTCCCGCAAAAGCAACAAGAACATTTTCAAGACGGCGATAAAACAGTTAAAAAGTTCAATTACAAAAATACGATCTCGAAGTCATATACGACAAAAAGAAGACGGGATTATAAAACTGCTCGATCCATTGGGAAGAAATATCAACGAGATATACGGTCACGGCGACCATGAGCGACAGGACAGTCATATTCTCAATTTGACCGAGAAAATTATTGCCGATGCTCTCGAGAGGCGAGCCAGCGATATTCTTATCGACCCAAAGGATGAATCGACATACACGATAAGGCTGCGTGTAGATGGTGTGCTGAGAACGGTACAAAAACTCAAAGCCGAGACATGCAGGGCCGTTGTGAACAGTATCAAAGCCGTATCGAATATGGACATATCGGAAAAAAGAAGACCACAGGACGGGGCGTTCAGCGCGAAACAAGGCGGAAAAACCGCTTCTTTCCG
>JAFGBG010000108.1 GCA_016933295.1 Sedimentisphaerales bacterium
AGCCCGTTTATATTCGAGGCAAAAGTCGCCGTTACTGTTTTATTGGTTTTGCTTGCGGCGGTTTCCGCCTTCGGAGCGGTTTCCGGTTGTAGCTGGAATTCATGGATGAGAGACCTGATCCCGGAAGATGTCATGGGCTCGTTCTTTTCGAGAAGGATGCGAATCGCTACCGGGGTGGGGGTGGCGTTGAGTATAATCGCGGCATTTTATCTGGACTTCTGGAAAAAGCAGTTCGCTTCGCAGGAATTAGCCGGTTATTCGATATTGTTTTTTATCGGATTTGCCGCGGGAATGCTCGGTGTTTTCTTTTTGGCGAAAACTCCGGAAATTCAAATGCCCCGGGTCAAGGAAAGAATTAAAATTTTCAAGCTTCTGTCTTTGCCGTTTAAGGATGAAAATTTCAGAAAGCTGATAGTTTTTATGTGCTCATGGAATTTCGCCGTCAATCTGGCCGGACCTTTCTTTATGGTTTATATGCTCAAAAGATTGAATTTGAGCATGTCCCTGATAATCGGGCTTTCGATAGTCAGTCAGATTATGAATTTTCTGTTTTTAAGAATCTGGGGCAGATATACGGATCGTTTCAGTAATAAGTCGGTTCTGGCAATAAGCGGCCCGTTGTTTATCGTATCGATTCTGGCCTGGACTTTTACAACTATGCCGGAAAAGTATTTTTTGACCATACCTTTGCTTATAATCATTCATGTTGTCATGGGGCTATCATCGGCCGGTGTTTCACTCGCTTCGGGCAATATTAGTCTGAAACTTGCCCCAAAGGGTCAGGCCACGGCTTATCTGGCGACAAATACTATATTCAACTCGGTTGCCGCAGGTATTGCGCCTATATTGGGCGGCAAATTTGCGGATTTTTTCGCCGGTAGAGAATTGGCCTGGACGTTGAATTATACAAGCCCGACGGGCAAGTTTTCCTTAGCGACCTTAAATCTTCAACAATGGGATTTCTTTTTCGCCCTGGCATTTTTAATCGGATTATATGCCATTCACAGACTGGCTTTGATTAAGGAAGCAGGAGAAGTCGAGGAAAAGATCGTTGCCAGGGAGCTTTTTAACGAAGTTCGGACTCAGATAAGAATCCTGTCTTCTGTTGAGGGGCTCAGGCAGATGGTTAGCTTTCCGATAGCAATATTCAGGCAGATTACAGAGAGGATAATTCCAAATGGCAAAGACGAAACAGATTAGAAGACATTATAAAAAAGCGGGGCTGCCGCCGGGAACACTGATTCATATCGGCGAAAGAAAGATGGAATCGGTGAGGATTACCGTAATAGATTACGACGAGAACGGTTTTCAGGAAAAGCAGGTTTCGAAGATCGAAGATTGCTTCGAATTCAAAAAGACTCCTACGGTTACCTGGATTAATATCGACGGTTTGCATGATGTCGAGATTATCGAAAAGATCGGCAATCACTACGATTTTCATCCTTTGGTTCTTGAAGATATATTGCACACTGGCCAGCGGCCGAAATTCGAGGACCTCGAAAATTATCTTTTCATTGTTCTAATGATGCTTCGTTTCGACGACGACAGCCAGAGTATTATTTCCGAACAGGTTAGTTTGGTACTGGGGCGGAACTTTGTCATATCTTTCCAGGAAAACGTCGGGGATGTATTCGAGCAGATACGCGACAGAATCCGCAACGCAAAGGGCAAGATCCGGAAGATGGGCTCGGACTATCTTATGTACGCCCTGTTGGATGCAATTGTCGATAGCTATTTCGGAATACTGGAAAAGCTCGGCGAAAAAATCGAATCTATGGAAGAAGAGCTGGTCAGCGACCCGAACGAGAAAACGCTTAAACAGATACATGTTCTCAAGAGAGAAATGATATATCTGAGAAAATCCGTGTGGCCTTTAAGAGAACTTATCAGCGGCATCGAACGTAATGAATCGAACTTAATTCAAAAAGCAACCGGTGCTTATCTACGGGATGTTTATGACCATACGATACAGGTTATCGACACCGTGGAGAGTTTCAGGGATATGGTATCGGGAATGCTTGATATATACCTGTCCAGTATCAGTAACAGAATGAATGCCGTGATGAAGGTCTTGACAATTATCGCGACGATATTTATACCACTGACCTTTATCGCCGGTATCTATGGGATGAATTTTAAAACGGATGTTTCTCCGTGGAATATGCCCGAACTGGGCTGGAAGTGGGGCTATCCGGCGGTTTTGCTGTTGATGCTTATAGTAACCGGCATAATGATTTATTATTTTAAGAAGAAAAAATGGCTGTAAATAAATAACGAATCTGCGACAGAGTGAATATTTTCAAGGATTTATATTATGGTCTATATTTTAGTTTTAGTTGCCGCACTGGTTGTATCATGGATTATCGTGAGGATAGGTGCGATAGCTTTTCAGATTACCGGTCTCGAATGGTCTTTGGCAAAATTTCAGGCGTTGTCCTGTTTTAGCGGCACTGGTTTTACGACAAAAGAAGCAGAGTTGATAACCGGCGATAAACGCCGGCGTCAAATCGCCACGATTTTAATGATTTTGGGAAATGCCGGTATGGTCACCTTAATCGCCTCGGCGGTCGGTGCCTTAAATCCTGAGCATAACTTACTACCCTGGTTTGAGGAGAAATTTCTTAATACGCCGATTAATTTAGCCGTGCTTGCGGCAGCGTTGTTC
>JAFGBG010000109.1 GCA_016933295.1 Sedimentisphaerales bacterium
AGCGGACAGCGTATAGTTTTTAAATGCTTAATTTTAAGTTAGTTATGTCAATAATAATCCGTAAAGCTTCTTTGTGCCTATGTGCCTTTAAACCTTTGTGCCTATGTGCCTCTATACCTATGTGCCTTTGCACTTATGTGCCTCTGTGTACTCTGTGGCTCAGAATCTTATTTGAAAAAACGAAGCCAATTTCAAACTCACGGTACGGATGGCGAATTGATCTGCCGTATCAGAATGGCAACGTAGGAGGCAAATCGCGTATTGCTGATTTGGCCGCGAGATACGAAAGCGCCTCTGGAGTCTTGGGAGGCGATAATATCAGCAATTGTGGCCCGGAACATCCCGGCGTCTTTGGGTAAAATCAAATCGGCGGGATTTTCCCTGATTCCGTTTTCCGGCACAACCGGCACGGCAAGCTCGTTTTTCTCGGCCATGAATCTGTCATATACATCAATACCGAGCCTGCCCCAGTCGCCTTGCCAGGAATAACCTGAACGAGCCTCCGGCAAATCCACATCTCTGCCATCGGCAGTGCGATAACGCGGCCGGGTCGTTTCGGGGTAGTAAAAACGCGCCCATCTACCGTTCGGCAGTTGTGCCTTTTTGAGCCATTCGTAGGCTCCCGGCATTGGCTCGAGCAGGCTTTCGTCCTTTGTCCAGCGGTAGGCCTCGGTCAGGATCATAAAGGCGTGCCAGGTCGGCAAAGCCCCGACCGAAGGCGGCTCGAATGTACGCGCTCCGGCAGGTTTTCCGTCGTCGGTAGTTTGCGTGGACCAGCCTGAGTCACCGATTCGGTTGTTTTTCACCCATTGGGCGATACGCAACGCCGCATCGAGATATTTTTTATCGCCGGTTCGCTTGTGGCCGAGAATCAATGCTTGAAAAACGCTGAGCATAGCATCGTCGTTAAAGGTTGCCAGGGCGGAATAACCCGACGCCGGATACGCCTGCGGAATGGAGCCGTTTTGCTTCTGGGCCTTGAGGAAGAAATCCAGTCCTCGAAGGTATCCCAGATAATATTTTTCCTCGCCGCTTACGAGGGACAACTGGTAGAGAAATTCCACCGCGCCCTGAGTCACGTAGTCGTCCATCGTGCCGTTTTCCATGAAGTAGGTCGGTTTATCTGGTGGAATGACGGCCCCCTGGTGTACTCCGTGGGGTCGGTCGGGCCCGAGCCACATTTCGAAGGCAAAACCGCCGTCTTTGCTTGCTCCGGCCAGCAAAAGATTGCCGGCCTGCATGGCGGCGTCGAGATACTTCTGGTCTTTGAGAACAAGATATCCCTGGAGCATAATCGTGCCGATAAAGGGCGTGCCGGGTCTTTGAATACAGATCCAATCGGGGCCGATTCGCCTCCATTCACCCATGCGAGTCGTCAAATCCGAGGAATATCCGCTCGCCCAGCCGCCGCATATTCCGAGGCCTTCGTATTGGCGCTTTGTCATAATGGAAAGGTAAAAATCAAGCGAGCGCCGGAGTGTTTCAACGGCGGCTTTTTTCGTATCATTTGCGTCTGCCGCGGCCTGCGGTTGTTCTTCGTTGAAAGCGTTTGCTTTCAACGTCAGGGACATCGGTGTTAAGAAAAGCAATAGGGAAATGCCGTAAAATGAAAGCCGATATGATAAAATCTTGCGAATCACAGGTTAACCTCCTTCGAAATATTGAACCCAAAGCGAAGCGATACTCATCGCGTTGAAAAACATATGAATGAAAACAGGACGAAACAAAGAGCCGCTCTTTTCATAAGAATAACCCAGTCCGATACCAAGAACGAAAAGTGTGGGCCAGTGAGAGGTATCCTCATGCATCAGTACGAAAATCGAAGAGCTTATGGCGATAGTCAGCCACGCGGCATATTTTACCTTAAGTATCGAACGTATCATTGTCTGGAAGAGCCCGCGAAACAGCAGTTCCTCGAGAAAAGGAACGACCATTACCGCGACGGTTGTTGAAAAAATCAAAGGCATTAATTGAAGATTCTCGCTAATTGTTTTAAGCGTTTCATGCTGCGGCATTTGGTAATCCTGACCGTATAATAAATGGCCGATTCGCAGAGTTATAGTGACTGCTACCATTACTACCGGCCAGATCGCGATAAAATAGATTATAGCAAATGCAAAATCCTTAAAGATGGTTCTGATATTCAGTCCGAATCCTTTTAACCGCCGGGCGAAGAAAGGCCTGATGGAAAATATAATGATAATAATTACCAACAGTCCGGATATGCAGGTAACTATATAATCAAGAGTAACACCCTGCAAATTTTCTTTGTTACGCACCAGCAGAGAGGCGATTAAACTTATTATGCCGATGGAAAAATATGAAACAAGCAGCAAAAGAAAGGGCAAAAAGACCGGCATATTATTTCGTTTGAGTACCGAATCATCCAGCGCTTTAGTGCCCAGAGAGGTTCGAAGCAGCCAATAGCCCAATAATAATGAGCCTGTCAGGCAAATAGTGAATTCCGGCATATTTATTGTGTTAAGGTACTTAACGATAATTTCAAAAACATTCATAGATATATCTTTTCACAAACTTGAAAATAAAGCATGTTTGTATTAAATTAGCAACATCTTTTCAAGGGAAA
>JAFGBG010000110.1 GCA_016933295.1 Sedimentisphaerales bacterium
AATTATGAAATTGAAGAGAATCTGTATTTCACACCTGGATTCTACTACCAGTCTTCATGGGATGATTCGGTCAATTCGAGCGATGAATATTGGCTAAGCCTGGGTATGTCCTACAAATTCTAAAGAGATTGCTGGTACTTAAAATTGATGTTTAACAAAGGGCTGGTTTGTTTTCGACCGGCCCTTTTTCATGTCACGAATCCGGATTGATAAGAAAATTGTCGAACTGAGTTTAGGGTTCAACGAGGTCTAAAATATGCTGGCGCTGGTCAATATAAACAGGATGTCACCCGTCATCGGGCCTATTGGTTTGGATTATGTTGCCGCTTCGGCCCGGCAGGCGGCGGTGGACGTGGAAATTCTCGATCTCGGTTTAGCCGATGAGCCGGCAACGGCGATGAAAGAATTTTTTTCCGCACGGGATTGCGAGCTGGTCGGGCTCTCTTTCAGGAATGCCGACGACAGTTTCTGGCCAAGCGCCGACTGGTTTGTGCCGGAATTAAAAAACGCCATCGAAACAATCCGTACTCTTACCGACGCGCCCGTGGTTGTCGGTGGCGTGGGATTTTCGATATTCGCCAGGTCGATTTATGAATATACGAATGCCGACTTCGGTATTTGCGGCGACGGAGAAGCGGCGATAGTCGAGCTTGTCAAGCAGTTGCGGCGGGGCCGGGAATTCGCCGGAGTCCCCGGCCTGATTTGGCGGGAAAATAATACGATATACGAAAATCCGCCGTCCTGGCCGGATTCGGTGTCCATGTTCCCGGCTCCGGGTGCGTCGGCACGCGATTTTGTAGATAATAAGGCATATTTCGAAAAAGGCGGCCAATGCGGACTGGAAACCAAACGCGGCTGCAATCGCAACTGTATATATTGTGCAGATCCGTTGGCCAAAGGTCCCGCTCTGCGGCTGCGAAAGCCTGCTGAAATCGCCGACGAAGTGCAGTCTCTGCTGAATAAGGGGATCGATGTGCTTCATCTTTGCGATTCCGAGTTCAATGTCCCCCGAAACCATGCTTATTCGGTCTGCGAAGAATTCAACAAGCGCCGCCTCGGCGAAAAAATACGATGGTATGCTTATATGTCACCGTATTCGTTCGATTCGGAGCTGGCCCGGGAGATGGCACGGGCCGGATGCGCCGGGATAGATTTTACCGGGGATTCGGGCTGTGATTCGATGCTCCGGTCTTACCGTCAGCGGCATAGCAGAGACGACCTTGCGGCTGCCGTCAAATTATGCCGGGAAAATAATATCGCCGTGATGGTGGATTTGCTGCTGGGCGGACCGGGTGAAACGCCGCAAACGGTTCAAGAGACGATTGAATTTATCAAAAAAGTCAATCCGGATTGTGTCGGAACTACATTGGGGATGAGAGTTTATCCGCGTACCGCTATGGGAAAAATCGTTGAGCGCCAGTTGCGGCGGAAAAACAGTCCGGCCATCCGCAGGAAGTACGACGGACCTGTCGATTTGCTCAAGCCGACTTTCTACATATCCGAGGCGCTGGGCGAAAATCCCGCCGGGCTGGTAAGAGAATTGATCGGCGGCGATTTGAGGTTCTTCGAGCCTCTCGATGAAGACGCACTCGAGAAGCCGCAGAATGAGGACGCTTCCGATTACAATTATAATGAGAATTCGCTTTTGGCCGAGGCAATCGAAAAAGGCGCCCGCGGGGCGTATTGGCACATCCTCCACAGACTTCGCTCCGGTCGACAATCCTAATTTTATTTAAGCTCGATAAAAAACTGCAGGTTCCATGCAAAAGGGCCTGTATCGTTTTATAAATACAGGCCCCTGGCAACTATTTTCGGTATTACCCGGTAATATCTATCTGTCCTTTGTCATTCTTCGGGCAGATATAGCCGGATATCATCGAGGTATATTATACCTGAGTTGCCGGTAGTCCCGGTCCTCTCAAAGCCGACCTTAAGGGCAGTGACATTACCGAGGTTCGTGTTGAGCTGCGTCAGATTGACCGGAAATTCCTGCCATTCCGTCAGAGTCAGGTCGCCCTCGAAGACGGCTTTGGCGTCATTGACTTTAACGTACATTTTTTCAGTAGCAGGATTATTCGGGTCGCCGTAGAACCATAGTGACAATGTATCGGCGCCCTTAGCGGCCCAGTCTCCGCCGACCGCCAGGTTTACAGGATTTATAGTTACTTCTGATATACTCGCGACAGTATTATTATACATAAGCGGCACCGACTGATTGCCGCCGTGAACGATATCCGTCTCAAGTGAGCTGCCCGAGACATAACCGATGGTCGAGCCGTTTGTCGAAGGATTATCGTATCCGTCGGTCCATGTCAGATAAACTAACTTGCTGCCTTCCTCGCCTTGTTGGATGTCGTTGTAGGACTCGAAATCATCGACGATGTAGTAGCTGCCGACCTTGAAGCTCCAGACTTTGCCCTTCCAGGAGACGTCCGGATGATTGTCGTTGACTTCATCAATACGCCAGTAATATGTCGTATTGAACTCCAGTATTCCCGGATTATAGCTCTCGGAGCCGAGTTCATTGGTTCTCTGATACTCCGGCGACTCAATAGTGGCGTTGCTTACCGCATTTGCGTCCGTACCGAAATAAATCTGGTGTTGGGCGGCATATTCTCCCGCTACCCAGCTAATGGTAGGTTCCATATATACATCTGTCGAAAGATGTGCCGGATTCGGGGCGGACGCCGTCAGCAATTCGACCTCTTCGAAAGGTATCAGGCTGGTACCGGAAATGATTTGCTGAGTGTTGTCGGTATCGGGACCGCTCCAGGCTACTGAAAGATTATCGTAGCCCCAGCCTTTTTTATGCAGCGTCATAATATAGTATAAAGTGCCGCCGCCTTGCAGGTAGATTGGTTCCGACTGCTGTATTTCGGGATATTTATCCCATTCGCGAGGTTGGGTCCAGCCTTCTCTGCCGTCTTCGCCGTCCACATAGGCGATTATAGAGGCTGTAGATGGATGGTCGCCGAACCATAGCTGGCTGTTTTCGCCGCTGGCAACCCAGAACGTATATTCGCCCGAATTACGGACGTAAAGCCAACCGTGAATGCGCGAGCCGTATTCAGATATCGACATATGCGGCGCCTCAAAGCTGGTCAGGTAACCGGTAGTACTCGGATTATCCGGGAAATTGGGATCTTCGGTCAGTTCGGCAACAGTTCCACCAGCGATGCTCTCGTATAATTCACGTGTGATCGAGCCGAGTCCTTTAATCGGCACTGTCGTAAAACTCCATGTATCACCTTTATGAATCGTTGAGGTCTCATCTACTGAGTCTATGCGCCAGTAATAAGTCTTGGAGGTTTCAAGAAGTTTAATTCCGGATTCGGACGGGGCCCAGTTCACATCGGTCTGGTCCTGCTGATGTGTTCTGAAAGGAGGTCCGCCGAAAAAACGCGGCGGAGTATTATTGACACTATCGAAATCATCGCCAAATAATATGATGTGTCCCTTCGCGGATGTGGAGCCCGCTTCCCAGCTCAGCACGGGTTCCAGAGACACGTATTCGGCATCTGCGGCCGGATTCGGATTGTAAGCTATTGAAGGCTTCGCTGTGAAGGTCCAGATATTGCCGCGATAAACCTCCCCGTTAATAATAGTATCTACGCGCCAGTGGTATGTCTGGCCTTGTGCGAGATCGGCAACGGGAAAAGTTGCTGTATCGATCGAGCCTTTGTCTGCCGCGGCTGTTCCGTTTGCGACATCGTCCCTGTTCTCGTTGAAATATACGTGATAACTATCGACCGTAGGAGCGTTCGGGCCCGCGACCCAGGTAAGATCGACGCTTGCATTTCCGTATGAGCTTTCATGCTCTGGGTAAGGATTCTGAGCTCTCATAAGAGGACTCGTGATTTTAAGTTCAATCCAGTCGAGACCCGCCCAGATATTATCGTCGGGCCATAAGCCTTCTACGAATTGATGTGTGAACTGGATACCGAGCTTGTGATCGTTCACGTTCGGATCCGCAGGGTCACTGTCCATGGTGAATGTCGCCATTGCGGCCTGGTCTGAAAGGTCTATGGTTAATGTGGCAAAAACGATCCTCTCTCCTTCGTCGTCATAGTACAGATCCGCTATCATGTTGCTGCCTTGCCAGGTTGAACGGGAATCGAAAATCAGTTGATATGCGTCTCCGGCCATCATGAGAAAATCGGTGAGGTTGTAAATAACGGCGTCTTTGCCCATAAAGGCTGTGGCTGTCCCGTCGGTGGGGGTCCAGCCGTATTCACGACCCGCCGATGTGGTCGGATCGGTTCGCGCCCAGCCCGTTACTCTGCCGGGCGTCCCGACTTCGATGTCGAGTTTCTGGCCGTTGTCGGGCAATTCAAAGCTGTAGTTTTCGACCTCGATGGGAACCGCCGCGCGGATTGGAGCGGCAAAAACCATTATCAGAACCGGAATGAAATAAAGCAAACAAGCCAATCTTCTATACATAAAATACCTCCTTCTTCGGATGAGATTATTAATGAGTAATACTCCGGCAATGCGCCAAAGCATTGGTTTCAAGCATTACATAAAATAACTCCTCCCACTGGATTTATTGCTGCCGGGTTCAATTCCCTGTGGTATCTTGACACCTCGCCGGGCCCGGAATCAATATAAAGAACATCCGGAAAGACGAGGATCTATCCATGGTACGATAAAGTACATTAATTATAACAAAAAATAACTATAATGTATATTATAAAGGATTTTCGACCTGATTAGTCGTTATTTTGCGCAAAAATAACGTCATTTTGCGCATTTTAACACAAAAAAATCACTCTCAATTCGGATCTAAATCCCCTATTTTCACCTTCATCTCACCGAACTTATCACCCCGGCGATAAACAACTGAGCCTCGCTCGATGCCTTCAACGACAAAATGCCCCAAAGGCTCTCCCTTTTCCACCCAGCGAGGCTCTCTGCCCGGCTCGGAAATAAGAGCTACTGATTCCGACGGCCTTGTGCGATTGTAGCACGTCGCCAATAGCCTGAACTTAGGCGTAATTTCAATCGCTCTCGCGGCAGGGATATTTTCCGCCGATTTAGTTTCTGAAGGTGGTTTTTGCAGGATCTTCAGTAGTTGTGGCGGATTCATATAACCAGCGAAACTTTGCGCCTCCCGGACAAGGGGAAAATCCGCCTGCCGGTCGATATTATCTTTATCGGCGCCTGCTCGCTGAAATTTCTCCACTATCGAGGGCTTCCCATCCCAATCGCTCAAAGGCTCTTCCCGATACCATTGCACGCCGCAAAGATATAAAACATAGCCCGCTGTAATCAGAGCCAATACGCTGATAATGTATAACACCGCTTTCATAGACTAAAGCGATCTCCGGTTCTTAATTATACAGGCGTTATAAAACAAAAAATTCGATTTTCCCTGATTTTTGATAGTATTACTTTTGTTCCAACCAATGAGCAGCCAAGATAGCAAAATCTTTGAGATCGACTTTACAGTCGCCGTTAATGTCACCTGCAATGATTGTTTCGCAGAGGGGCTCACCGAAATAGGATTTACTGGCTTCGGCAGTTCCGCCATAGGCACCCATATTAATAATGCCGCCATTTGGAAACGGCTCTAAGCCAATTGGTGACATCAGATCACCGGCATCGATACAAGGACTCGTTACATCATCCTGAACCCAGCTTTCGCTGACCGGATCCCATCTGCCAGCTTGGGATTTCAGATGGTAATCGCCCTCTACCCAGAAATCATCGGATAAGTCCTCCGACGTACCGTTTGGATCCCAGTAGCCGTTGCGAGCAAACATCGGATCGGTCATAAGCCAGTTACCAGAAACCATACCATACGAATCATGTATATCGCTTGTATCTTCTCCAATAAGGCAGTGATCAATTCTCAATTCCATAAAAATTGGCACAACTCCCAAATGCTGCTGTAGATTAATTTCATGATCCACAGAACCAATGCGATTGCCCCATACGATACAATTTGTCAAATCACAAATCTCGTTTTCACGTACTGCCTGGAATAGGATACCGCTACCCGCCCGTTCGCCTTGTACTCGATTTCCTGTGATTGTACAATTTATGAATTGATGATTACCACCCTCGCTTTTTACCCCACAACCAAGATATGTTGTCATGTTTCCCGAAATAACACAGTTTACAAAACAATTTTCACCAGAGATTATATAAATACCGCCACCACCACTATAGGCATAATTCTCTATTATGATACAATTACTTACATACATTTGTGAATTACGTGCCCATATCCCACCGCCTGATTCAGCTGCATTGAGAACAATAATACAATCCCTTATGGTAGGACTACTTTCTTCACAGTAGAAAGCTCCTCCTTCATCTATGTGGTTTCTATCGTCTCCACGAGTTACCGTGAATCCACACACTATCGAATTAGCATCCTCGTTGCTGTGAAAATTGAAACCGCGATGGCTAACAGGGACTGGTGGACGACCACCCAATGGTTGCGATGATTCACAAACAATTATACATGATTCCGGCCCTTGCTCACTCTTTACAGAGATGGCCTTGCCTTTAAAGTCTATGTCCCAATTGCCGTCACCTGTGTAAGTGCCTGGGGCGACAAGGACGGTATCGCTGTCATTTGCATCATCAATCGCCGCTTGAATTGTTGGGTATTCCGTTGGTACCCTGAGTACCGCAGCCTGGCTCGTTTCATAACACGCAAGTAAAAACAATATTTTCAGAAATATAGTTAATATGGATCTAATATATTTTTGCTTATTTATCATATCCATTTCTCGCTTTCTGCTAGATTTTTTTGTTTGGTTTCTAAGGATTATTATCTTCTCCTGTTATCTGTTTTAATTCGACTATGTATCTATCACGATTACTTTGCCACCACTTGAGGCAATCAGATCGACTTATTGATGATGGTTTTTCCCCGTCAGGTGTATAGCCCCTTCTTTTGTTGTCTTTCATTATGAAGCGATTGGTGGCGGGAATAAGTGAATCATCGCCTTTTTCGATCTGCTCCATTAGGTATGGAAGTACGAACACTCCACCCTGTGTCATCTCGCCTATTACTCTAGGGACAGACCCCGTTTTAGGTCGTTCTAATTTTCGTTTGTTTATCATATTTTTTTTCCTTTTATATTCGCAAGTTTTTTTGCCGGTCTTCCTCGCGGCATTGGTCGCAGTCTTCGTCCCAACAATGTCTCCATCTTGGCTATAAAAGCATCAGTTCCAAGCGGGCGGCCACGACTTGTCGAGAGCCTGAGTCTCGAAGCCAGCTTTTCATCGTCCGGCAAATCGAGTACCTTCTTCCACCGGCTAAAACCAACGTCACGTTTCCACGATGGTATGTCGATAAAATCTGAATGCTTAACGATGCCGCAATGAGCGGCGGCGCTGCTCCATCGCCAACGCCATGCTTTTCGAGTCAGACGAGCACGTACCGGATTTCGTTCTATATACGCCAGCGTTCGCCAGAAGTGATTTTCTCCCAGAGGGCATGAGAAGAACCGATTCTGCCACAGGTGCCCGCTGCGTCGGTGCATACGATTGATGTACTGCGCATACAACTGGTTTATTCTCTTCAATGCCTCTGCAAGCGAGGTTTCATGGTGTGGTCTTAATACCAGATGTACATGATTTGTCATCAGGCAATAGCCATCGAGATTCAAATCGAATCTTTCCGAAGCATCTCGCAGATATTCCAGATATACCTTACGGTCGGAATCAACAAAAAACACATCCTGCCGATTGTTGCCTCGTTGTGTGACGTGATGTGCACAATCAGGAATAACTATTCTCGCTTTTCTTGGCATAAGTTAAGGTAATTCGCAATTCATTCTTCACAACAGCACTGCTCCGGAGAACGGATACTCAATACGTATGCTTGTCCTCGAGCAGAGCGAAAGGACGAGATACGAGCGATGAGCTACGTAAATTCTATACGCCAACGACTATCGGTGGGGCGAAGCCACCACCCTACTAAATACCTTCGACCAACGACTATTCAATAACGACCATCCACTATATATAAAGGCGTATCTCACGGGCTAAATATTGATTGTTTTTTTTAAAAAAAAGTCTTTTTTTTGTATATCGTATGTAGCATGTCGTATGTCGCTTTCGGAATTGCGCTTTTTTGATTCTATATACAACATACGACCGACGAATCCCGAAAAAATTGCTCTTTTTCCGCAAAAAGCGGCGATTTTCCTTGAAATTTCGCCGGAACGCTGTAAGATAGTTACTGAACTAAGGATGGTTCACCAACACAATTCAAAAGTTAAAAGCATGCCCTGAGCGTAGCCGAATGGGGCAAAATGTAAAACGACAATGTAAATGCTTGTCCTGAGCAAAGTCGAATGGATCAAAAATTATGGCCTTTCGGCTTGGAAAATCACAGAAAAACACATTTCTTCCGACATACGACATGCTACATACGATATTACGCTCTATGTGGTAATTTGAAAAAACGAACCCAATCTTACTTAGGGGATAGGGGGTAGCGGTTAGGGTATAGCTTTTTAAATGCTTGTTATAAAATTAGTTATATCAGTAATAATCTGAAATCCTTATAAAATGGAAATGGCCAAATTTGAAATTCAAAACACCTCTGTGTGCTCTGTGGCTCAAAAAAAAATGGAAAACGAAGCCAATTTTACTTAGCGGTCAGCGGATAGCGGTTAGGGCATAGTTATATAAGTGTTTGATAATAAGTTAGTTATGTCAAGAATACGCAGGGCTGTTTCTTTGTGCCTATGTATCTTTGGACCTTTGTGCCTTCCAAAACGCTTTCGGTTTGGAAGTAATCTGCTTTTTTATGGTATTTCAGTGGGTTGCTGGATGTTTATATGGTTTTCGGCAGTCAGCCAGGGCGCGATCCGGCGTTTTTTGGGTACCTGCAGCGGAGATGATTTTTCCCGAGTGAATTTGACGCCTCTGCCGGTAACGATTTC